>DATKFO010000198.1:0-2990 GCA_035544355.1 Thermoanaerobaculia bacterium | reverse complement strand
CGCTTTACGGTAGACGAGTCGCGAGTCCTGCGCCCCCAACCGAGCCATTCCCGAAGGGTCCGATCGACCCCCCGCCCGTCCCCAAACATCCGAAGTAGTTTCACCCCGCCCGATAAATCAACCGGTGCACGCGATCTCTTCGCACCACGCCTGACGGCTGCGTTCTTCCGTGCAGCCACTGGCGGTCGTGGAGCAGATAGCCTTCGTGGCGTCCGAGGTGAATCGTGCGTTGTTTCTTTGCGAGCGAGGTTGCGAGGGGTTGGGACCACGGGTGTTCGCTGCCGTGCACGAGATCGAAGAATTCGTCGTACGAGTCTTGCGTCGTCGGCTCGGTGAGTAATGTGCGAATGCGTGCGGCGACTGATTGCGGCACGGACTTCGTCGCAGCGAGGATGCGCAGAAATTCGGAGCGCGGCAGCAGGATCGTCGATCCGCTTTCGTCTTTCGGCACGCGATCGAACACGTTGAACAGGATCTCGGGCACGTAGAGGTCGCAATGCAGCGGGAAGTCGCCTGCGGTTGCGCCGAGCGTCGCGAGCGGCGTGTAGAGCGCGGTCCACTTGTTGCCGGTGACGCGCACGATGAGCGCGCGCAATGTCGCGAAGAGTTGGCGCACGGACCAGCCTTCTGCGACGCACGAGAGATCGGTGAAGAAGTACACGTCCGATTGCGGACTCCACGAGGCGAGGCTCGCCGCGAATGGCGAGAGGTCGTTGATTGCGCGCGTGCCGAGCGCTGCGAGTGAGATGGAAAACGTGCGGCTGTACTCCTGCGTCGGGACGAGTGCGCGCAGCGCGGGACGCAATCGACGCGCAGCATCGCGATGACGAGCGAGCGCGGCGCGAAACGACGGCGACCACGTCAGCCAGCGCGCGTGCGGAAACGACTTCGCGCGGCCGGGCTCGGCAGGATGTGTCGCGGCGAAGAGCATCCATCTAGGAGTTGCACGACGGCGACATTCCCTACCGATTTTTTTGTTGTACCTTTTCGATCATGTGCCGAAACATCAAGACCCTTTTCAACTTCGAGCCGCCCGCGACCGATGACGAGATCCGCGACGCGTCGCTGCAGTTCGTGCGCAAGCTCTCCGGATTCACGAAGCCGTCGCGCGCGAACGAGGAAGCGTTCCAGCAGGCGATCGATGAGGTCGCTGCCGCCGCACGCAAGCTCATCGATTCGCTCATCACGAGCGCGGAGCCGCGCGATCGCGAGATCGAGCGAGAGCGCGCCCGCGCGCGCAACGCGGAGCGATTCGGAACTTAGTTGGCAACCGGCAACCAAACGCGCGCGTTTTCGTAGACGGCGGGCAACATGCTCGTCATCTCCAACCTCTCGAAAACGTATCCGAACGGCGTCCGCGCGCTCGACGACGTCACACTGACGATCGATCGCGGTCTCTTCGGACTCCTCGGCCCGAACGGCGCCGGCAAGTCGACGTTGATGCGCACCATCGCTGCGCTACAGGAACCTGACGCGGGCTCGATCGCGCTCGACGGCATCGACGTCTTCGACGATCCGCAACAGCTCCGCCGCCGCCTCGGATATCTGCCGCAGGATTTCGGCGTCTATCCCGGCATCTCCGCGCTCGCACTTCTCGATCACATCGCCGTGCTGAAAGGCATGACCGATCGCCGCGCGCGCGTCGAGCAAGTCGAGTCGCTGCTCGAGCTCACGAATCTCCATTACGTGCGCAAACACGCGGTCAGCACGTTTTCCGGCGGCATGAAGCAGCGCTTCGGCATCGCGCAAGCGCTCCTCGGCAATCCGCGATTGATCATCGTCGACGAGCCGACGGCGGGACTCGATCCCGAAGAGCGCAATCGCTTTCACAACCTGCTCAGCGAGATCGGCGAGGACGCAGTCGTGTTGCTCTCGACGCACATCGTCGAAGACGTGAGCGATCTCTGTCCGCGCATGGCGATCCTCGCGGGCGGCCGCGTCGTCGCGCAGGGCGAGCCCGCGAAGTTGATCGCGGAGCTCGACGGACGCATCTGGCGCAAGACCGTGCCGAAGCGCAGCGTCGATGACTATCGCGCGAACCTCAGCGTCATCTCGACGCATCTCTTCGCGGGGCAAACGCGATTGCACGTGCTCGCCGACGATCCGCCCGACGAAGGATTCGAGCGCGTCGAGCCCGATCTCGAAGACGTGTATTTCTCGGTGCTCGCGGCATGCTGAGCGAGATCGTCCGATTCGAATGGCGCTATCACACGCGCCAAGCCTCGTTCATCGCCGCAGCGCTCTTCTTTTTCTTCGTGGGATTCGCGCTGACCGCGACCGGCTTCGGCCCGGAGAACGTCGCCGTCAACGCGCCGTTCCTCGCCACAGAATCCCTCGGATTCGTATCGCTCTTCGCCGTCTTCGCCGTCGCGATCTTTGGATCGAACGCCGTGCTGCGCGATTCCGAGCATCGGATGGAGGAGATCGTTTTCTGCACGCCGGTGGGGCGTTTTCAGTATTTGTTCGGCCGCTTCGCGGGATGTGTGCTCGCCGCGCTGACGAGCATTTCGTTCGCCGCGATCGGGATGATCGTCGCGACGTACATGCCGTGGCAGAACGCGGAGCGGATCGCGTCATTCGATCCGCGCGTCTATTTCTGGCCGCTCGTCGTGATCGTCGTGCCGAACGTGCTCTTCGCGGCCGCAGTGCTCTTCGCGATCGCAACGCTCACGCGCAGCGCGCTCGCAACGTACGCGGGTGCGGTGTTCATCTACGTGCTCTATTTCGTCGGCGCCGCGCTCACGAACTCGCCGCTGATGGCCGCGTCGACGCCGGGCGCAGGCGGCGATTTCTGGGCCGCGCTGCTCGATCCGTTCGGCCTCTCCGCGTTTTTCGCGCAGACGCGCTACTGGAGCGTCGCGGACAAAAACACGCGCTTCATCGCGCTTGCGGGGACGGTGTTGTGGAACCGCGTCGCGTGCGTGGTGCTCGCGATTGCGATCGGTGCGGTCGTGTATCGCGTGTTCACATTTCGTCTCTCTGGAGTGCGG
>DATKFO010000197.1:0-4639 GCA_035544355.1 Thermoanaerobaculia bacterium | reverse complement strand
GAGAGGCGGCCCTACGTTGTGGACGTAGGACATGCGCCGCCCGAACACGTTACCCAAAGCGGCGGCGTGGCCGCACGCACTCCACATCACTCGAGGCGCAGCACCGAATCGCCGCTGCCGTTGTCGGTCACGATGACGAAGGGGACGATCGAGCCTTTGCCGGCGAGCACTTCGATTTGCAGGCGCAGGCCGTGCAAATCGGAGAAGGCGGTGTCGCGCGCGTCGCCCGCGAAGGAGCGGACGAGCTCGGAGAGCACGAGCTGCTGGCGCGGGCCGAGGTCGAAGTCGCGCTCGATATTCGCGACGGCGATCGAGCGCTCTTCGCTGATGATGAGATGCGCGCGCACCGTTACGGACTCGCCTGATGTTTCGACGAAGCCGTAGCTCGTGCGGAACGTCGACGGCGTTGCGGCGGTCACGGTCGATGACGTCGAGTCGTCGAGTCCTGTGAAGACTTGCGATTGGCCGACGCGCAGTCCTGCGGTTGCGGTGACGATCGGAATCGCGGCGCCGAATCCGCTGCGCGCGCTGCGTGCACTCACGACGAGCTCGTTGCGGAGCGGCTCGACGATCACGTGTGCGGTCGGCGTGAGTGCGCTGCCTGCGATGTCGGAGAGCACGGAGGTCTTGTGCGCGCCGATCGTGATGTCGCGTTCGCTCACGCGGCCGGCGGTGTCGATGACGCGTACCTTCGCGAGCGTGTCCGTTGAAGTGGGGTTGAAGATCGCGATGTCGGTCTTCGGCGGAATCGTCGTCGCCTTCGGTGAGATCGCGCGGCGCTTCGACGGTGCGGACGTCGACGATACGCGTCCATCCGCGAACGGGATGCGCACCGGCTCGGTCGTCGCGTAGCGGAAGTAGCGGCTCCAATCGACGACGCTCCACGTGTCGCCGCTCGACTCGTCGCTCATGCGTGCGTACGCGACGATGCGTCCGCCAGAGCCCGCGAGGTTGCGAACGATCGCGCTCGATGTTCCTGCCGGTGCGGCGTCGCGGAGCTCGACGAGTTGGAATGCGCCGAGAGCGCGGTCGGTGGTCGTGAGCGTGTTGCCGTTCGCGTCGAAGAATTCGATGCGCACGCTCGCCGAGCTGCCGAGCGTTTCCTGCACGTAGACGTCGGCGGGCCTTCGCACCCCGGCGAGGCTGATCGCTTCGCCGGTGCGCACGGAGCGATCGGCGCGGAACACGGGCACGTCGCCGCTGAAGGTGCCCGCAGGCTTCACGTTCGTGAGCTTCGCCTGCACGGCGAGGCTTTCCCAATCGGTGCTCTGCAGTTGCAGCGTGCCGACGCCTTCACTCTCGCCGTAGACGTTCGTCACGACGTTGACGAGATTCACCGATGCCGACGATGCGATCGGCGTCAGCGACGCGACACTCGTCGCCGTCGCACCGGCAGGCGTGAAGAACAAACGCAGATCGCTGATCGCCACCGCGCTGCGCGCGTTCACGATCGAAAGATCGGAGCCATACGCGCCGCCCGCGCGCTGGAACGCGGCGATGCCGGGCGCGAAGAGTGCGATCTCGCCTGCTGCCGGCGCGGTGACTGTTCCGGGCGCAACGGTCGGTTTCGTCACGTCGATGACCGTTACTTTCGAAACCGAAACGCCGGATGCGCTCGTGTCGAACGTCGTGAAATTCGCCGAGCCATCGACGTAGATCAGGCTCAGCTCCGCGGTGATCGCGCCTGCGACTGCGGGGCGCTTCGCGCGGTTGATCGTAAAGTTGATCGATGCGGTGACGCCGGGATCGATCGTGATCGTGCTTGCGGGCGGCACGACCCACGGCTCGTTGGAAACGAGAATACCGGTGAGCGTCGCAGTGCCGGAGTTCTTGAAGCGCGCGACGCCGACGGAATTCGATCCCGCCGTGCCTGCGATCTCGATGCGCGTCGTGACTGCTTCGGCGACGACGGTGCCGGGCGGCTTCGCGCTCGAGAGCAGAAACACGTTCGCGAAGAGATTGCCGTCGCTCGTTCCGTCGCCCGTGACTTGCACGTAGCTGTAGTACGTGCCGACGGGCTGCGGCAGCGATTTGATTTTCACGACCTGGCTCGCGCCGCCCGCGAGCGAAAACGTTTCCGGCTCGACGGTGAAGAACGTGTCGCCTTTGTTCAGTGTGATCGTCGTGGTCGTGTCGCCGAAGTTCGCGAGCGTGAAGTTGTCTTCGTTGCGCGGCACGCTGTCGATCTGCACGAGGCCGCTCGTCGGCTCGGTGATGTCGACGTCAGCGGGCGCGAGCACGCGCGGTCCCGTCGTCGACGTCACCGGCGCGCTCGGATCGCTGGTGATGAGGTTGTGCTGGTAATCGTGCGGATGCGTGACTGCGGCGACGGTGAAGAAGTACGTCGTCTGCGCATTGAGATTGCGCACGATGATCGAGTTGACTTCCTTCGAGCCGGTCGTCGCGATGCGCACCGGCGCGCCGCCGGGCGTCGTCGATGCGACGACCTGGTAGCCGCCTTCGTCGAAGAGATACGGAATCAGCGACCATTCGATCGTCGCGCTGCGATCGGTCGTCTGCGTGATCTTCACGTTCGCCGGCGTGATGGTCTGCGTCGATTCCCATTCGGGGCGATAGAGTTTCTGCGCGAGAAAGGCGCGCAGGGCGGCGTCGCCGGTGAAGAGCGAGTTGTATTCGAGGTCGGAGCGGCCGTCGCGCAGTTGCGTCAGCGAGCGCAGCTCCGTGGGAATCGCGCCGCGCAGTGCGTTGTACGAGAGATCGAGCTCCTGCAGCGCAGTCAGATTGCCGATCTCTTTCGGAATCGCTCCGCTGAAGCGATTGCCGAACGCGGAGAGGTGGTAGAGCTTTTTCAGATTGCCGAGCTCCGGCGGGATCGCGCCGTCGAATTCGTTGTTGCCGAGGCGCATGTACTCGAGATTGGGGAGACTGCCGATCTCGCGCGGAAACGGTCCGCTGAGCGCGTTGAACTCGCAGATGAACGTGTTGAGATTTTCGAGCTGGCCGAACGTCGACGGCAGCGGTCCGTCGAGTTGGTTGAAGCCGACGTCGAGCGTGATGAGCTTGTGCGCGTTGCCGAGCTCCGGCGGAATGTGACCGGTGAGCTGATTGAGCAGGAAGTCGGCGTAAATCAAATTCGGCAGATTGCCGATGCCCGGCGGGATCGTGCCGGTGAACTGGTTGTAGCTCAGCACGAGATCGGTGATGTTCGTGAGCTCGCCGATCCAGGTCGGAATCGATCCGCCGAGGTTGTTGCCGCTGACATGAAATTCGCGGATCGCGTGCAGATTGCGGAACGACTCGGGAATCGCGCCGCTGAGTTTGTTGATGCCGAGGTAGAGGACGTTGAGCTTCGAGAGCGATCCGAGCTCGCTCGGGATCGAGCCTTCGAGCTGGTTGTCGTAGAGCGAGAGCACTTCGAGCTTCGCGAGCTTGCCGAGCGTGGGCGGAATCGTACCGGCGAGTTGATTGCCGGAGAGGTCGAGCCATGTGAGCGAGGTGAGATCGCCGAGCGCGGATGGAATCGTTCCACTGAGATCGTTTCCTTCCAATTCGAGGCTGCGGAGGCTCGTGATCGATCCGAGCTCGCTCGGGATCGTGCCGGTGAATTGATTCGAGTAGAGGCCGAGGACCTCGAGCTTCGTCAGTGCGTTGAGGCTTTTCGGGATCTCGCCGGTGAATTGGTTTTCGCCGAGTCCGAGGTCTGTGAGATTTGCGAGGCGCAGGACATCGGTGGGAAACGTGCCGGTGAAATTGTTCGCGTTGAGATAGAGGTAGCGCAGCGCCGGCAGATCACCGATCGCGCTCGGAATCGGCGACTGCAATTGGTTCGATTGGATCGAGAGCTCCTGCAGATTTTTCAGCTTGCCGAATTCGGCGGGGATCGTGCCGGTGATCTGGTTGTAGCTGAGACGGAGTCCCGCGAGCGAGGTCAGATCGCCGAATTCTTTCGGGAGCGTTCCGCCGAGCTGATTATCGGTGACGGCGAATTGTTCGAGCTTCGCGAGCGCGCCCAATTCTTTCGGCAACGCGCCGGTGAATTGATTCACGCTTAGCTCGAGCTGCACGAGATTCGTGAGCTTGCCGAGCTCCGGCGGGATGGAGCCGGTGATCGCGTTGACGCTGAGGCCGAGCTCTTCGAGTGCGCTCGCGTCGCCGAGCTCTTTCGGCAGCGGACCCTCGAAGTGATTGCCGTCGAGTCCGAGGCGCGTGAGTTTTTTCAGCGCCCCGATCTCGTGCGGGATCGGTCCGGTGAGTTGATTGCGAATGAGGTACAGCAGTTCGAGATTCGTTAGCTGCGCGATCTGCGGTGGAAGAGATCCGGTGAGGTTGTTGTCCTGGAACTGCACGTACTTGAGCTCTGGGAGGTTGGCGATCTGCGCGGGGAACGGGCCCGTGAGGTTGTTGTCGAACAGCTCGAGGCCGATGACGTTGTTGCCGCCCTCATCACACCCGACGCCGGCCCACGTGCATTCCGTGCCTTCGGCGCCCTTCCAGCCGGTGCTCACTTTCCACGACGCGCCGCCGGTGTTGTCGTAGATCGCGATGAGCGCCTGTCGCTGCGTCGACGGAACTGCGGCAAGCGCGCTCGCGGACAGGAGGAGCGCGCAAAGGGGGATCCACTTGCGCATGGGGAGAGTGTATCGCCCCCAAGACTTTCCCGTGCCCGTGCCCGTGCCCG
>DATKFO010000196.1:0-5204 GCA_035544355.1 Thermoanaerobaculia bacterium | reverse complement strand
GCCCGCGCTCGCCGTTAGCCCAACTGTACCCATCGCGGCCCCACCTCCGACGTTCTCCGGCAACGGTACATACAGAAGATGTAACGCCGCGATCAGCACTCCACGCAGCGGAAACGCGAAGAGGTATCCGAGGATGGCAGTAAGAGCAACCCGTACAACGGCGAATCGAAGCGGCGTTTTCGTATCGCGCAACGCGTAAAAAGCCGACGAATAGAGACGGCCGAGCGTCATCGCCAGCAGACCGATGGTTGAGCCGATCAGAATGTACCAAACATAGCGTGTCTGGTCCGGGCCGAACGCGCCTGTCTGGTACAGAGCCGCGATGAGAACGCGCCCGATGAAAATGAACGCCACGACGGAGGGAATCACAAAAAAAGCCATTTGACGCAATCCGCGCTCGAGGCGCTTCCGCAACGCGGCATGGATTTCGTCGGTGCTTCCCGTTTGCCGCGACATCTGAGGCAGTTCCGCGGCAGCGATCGACATTCCGAAGAGGCTGATTGGCAAAAGATAGATGGTCTGCGCGTACGCGAGGCTTGATACTGCGCCGGTTGGCAGATAGCTCGCGATCACTTGATCGACGTATGCACTCAACTGCACGACTCCTCGGCCGATGACAACGGGTCCGAGATTGCGAAAGATCGTACGGACCGGTTCCAGGTACCGATCGAAGCCGAACGAGAAATGCCGCGCATACCGAAAGACGAAAGGCAACTGAACACCGAACTGCAGCGCCGAGCCGATGACCGTTCCCCAGGCAAGTGCGATCGCCAGGTCTTGTTGGACGAGCCGGGTGCCGAAGATCGCGAGCGTGGCGATCATGGCAATGTTCCATAGCACCGGCGCGACGTACGACACGAAAAATTTGTCGTGGCTGTTCAGAATGCCGAGACACCATGCCGAGAGCACCAGCAGTCCGACGCCGGGAAAAAGGATGCGGACGATGCGGATCGTCAGGACACGGACTTCGCCCTCGAATCCGGGCGCGATCAAACCGATGATGTACGGCGTAAGAATGACGCCGAGGAGAACGAGGATGCTCAATCCGAGCGCGAGCAGCGACGCGAAAACGCCGGCGACTCGTCCAGCGACCTCCTCCTCTTTTTCGCCGAGCAGCTTCGCGTACACGGGAATGAACGACGCTGAGAGAACACCCTCGCCGAAGAGGTTCTGCAGAAAATTCGGTATCTTGAGTGCGGCCTTGAACGCGTCGGCGGTGCTTGAGCTTCCCAGGTAGTGCGCGAAGACGCGTTCGCGAATGAGCCCCGTAACTCGGCTCAGCAGAATGGCGAACGCGACGACCACCGCGAATCCGCCGCGCCGCGGCACGGGCTTGTGATTGGCGGGCGCGGCGGAATTCGCGTCGGACACGGCGCGATAAGATAACTTGCTTTCGATGAATCACTCTCCACCCATCCGCATTGCAGGTGCGGGGCCGAGCGGCCTCACCGCGGCGATCGTGCTCGCACGCGCAGGCCGCGCCGTCGAGGTGCACGAAGCGAAGAGCGACGTCGGCATGCGATTCATCGGCGATCTGCAGGTGATCGAAGGCGCGTCCGAACGCGAGCCGGTTCCCGAGTTTCTCGATCGCATCGGCCTCGCGCGCAACTTCTATTTTCGTCCCGCGACGTGGGCGATGTTTTACGATCATCGCGGCGGCGCGCGCAGCATTCGCAGCGAGGAGCCGTACGGTTTTTTCATCCGCCGCGGCGCGGAAGAAGGCTCACTCGATCGCGGATTGCTCGCGCAAGCGCGCGACGCCGGTGTGAACGTCATCTTCAACAGCCGCCTTGCACCGAGCGATGCCGACATCGTCGCGACCGGACCTTCGACGCCCGACGGACTCGCGCGCGAGATGACGTGGCACACAGCGGATGCGGAGCGCATCGACGTCTACTTCAATCACCGGCTCTCACCCGGCGGCTATTCGTATCTCTTCATTCTCGACGGCATCGCGACGTTCGGCTGCGCGATCGTCGCGGATTTCAAGAAGATCGATGACTACTTCGATCACTCGCTCGCCGAAGCGCAGCGCCTGCATCCGTTCACGATTCCGTCCGAGACGCGCACCGGCTATTCGTACATGAACTTTCATCTCAAGCAGGTCGCGACCTCGAACGGCTCGCGCTACGTCGGCGAAGCCGCCGGTTTTCAGGACTATCTCTTCGGCCTCGGAATCCGCTACGCCCTGACGAGCGGCTGGCTCGCGGCGCGCAGCATTCTCGAGTCGCGCGATTTCGACGAGCTGTGGCAGTCGGAGCTCGGCGCGAAACAGGAGACGAGTCTCGTCAATCGATTTCTGTACGAGACCGGCGGCAACACCGGCCTGGCGATGTTCGTGCGCCAGGCCGCGCGCGCGAAGGACTTCCGCGGCTATCTCAGCGGATGGCACGCGTCGCGTTGGTGGAAGTCGCTGCTCTCGCCGATCGTGCGCCGCTTCTGGCGTCATCGCGGACGCTGCATGCACAAGCCCGGTGTGCACTGGTGCCGCGCGCGCGACACGGAGATGAAAGTGCCGCCGCTGGGACCCGTCGTATGACGATCGACGACGCCTACCGCTTCTGCCGCGAGCTCACGCACAAACACGGCGGCAACTTCTCCGTCGGTTTTCGATTTCTGCCGAAGCGCAAACGCAATGCGGTGTACGCGGCGTATTCGTTCTGCCGCTTCGCGGACGACATCGCGGACGAGCCGGGCGAGAACAAAACGGAGCGACTGGATGCGTGGCAGGCCGAGCTCGACGCGTGTTATCGCGGCGCACCAACGCAAACGATCACGATCGCACTCGCCGATGCCCTGCAACACTTCGAAATCCCGAAAGACGCGTTCGTCGCGCTCATCGACGGCTGTCGCCAGGACATGGTGAAAACGCGCTACGAAACGTTCGACGAGCTGCTGCACTATTGCGAGCTCGTCGCGTCGTCGATCTCCGACATCTCGCTCGCAATCTTCGGATACCGCTCCCCCGCCGCCCTCCCCCTCGGCCGCAATCTCTCGACCGCACTGCAGCTGACGAACGTCACGCGCGACGTCGGCGACGATCTCACGCGCGATCGCGTATATCTCCCGCAGGAGGAGTTGCGTCAGTTCGGCGTGAGCGAGCGCGACCTGTTCGAGCGCGTGGAGAATGATCGCGTGCGGCAACTGATCGAATTCCAGATCGCGCGCGCAGAACGCTACTTTCGCGACGCGGAGCCGCTGCTCGACGAGCTCGCGTTCGACGCGCGCTTTCCGACGCTGCTGATGGGCGGCGTCTACGCCACCGTGCTTTCGAAATTGCGGAAGGATCCGCTCATGGTCGTCCGCAAGCGACTCTCACTCACTCCGCTGCAGAAGATCCTCGTCATCGGGACGCGGATGCTGCGGCCGCACTTCGTCTGAAACCTGCCCATGCGAGGAAACGTCCCACGTGCGATGACACGCAGTTGGCAGTTGGCAGTTGGCAGTGGGCGGAGGAAGAGAATCTTCTGCCTACTGCTCACCGCCTACTGCTTACTCGTCTGCCCACTCGTCTTCGCGCAATCCGATGCGCCCGTCGTGTCCACGGTCGTCGTGCCGGTGGTCGGCAGCATCACGGGCGCGAACAACGTGCGATGGAAGACCGACATCGAGCTCGTCAATGATCTGAAATCCGAAACGACGGTGACGCTGATGCTGCCGACCGCGGCGGAGCAGCCGTTCATCCTCACGACGATCGGTCCCGGCGACACGCTGCGCTTCACCGACGTCGTCAGCGAAGCGTTCGGCATGGACGCCGCGCTCTCCCCTCTCGTCGTGTCGACGCTCGGCCGCCGCTCGGTGACGATTCGCGCAACGGTGTACGGCGTGCGCGGCACGGAAGTGTTCAAGCCGCAGCCGATCGCGATCAACTACGGCTCCGGCTATTACCCGCAGCGCACGCTCCCCGGCCTCTCGTTCAACGACGCGTATCGCACGAACATCGGCCTCGTGAATCTCAGCGACAAGCCGGTCGAATTCGGCCTCGGCCTGCAACGCATCCCCGGACGCACCATCGCCTACACGCGCATCCCGATCGCACCGAACACGCTCTGGCACGTCGCGATTCAGTACGTCTTCCCGCTCATCACCGCCGGCGACGACTTCTCGATCGTGATCGAAACGAGCTCACCCGATACGTACGTGTACGCCTCGGTGATCGAGAACGAAACAAACTCCGCAAAGTTCATCCAGCCCTCGATCGGCGCAGCGGCGTCACTCGCCGCGCAGTGATGTGGAGTGCGTGCGGCCATGCCGCCGCTTTGGGTAGCGCGTTCGAGATGCGAAGTTGCGCGGTTACACCATGTGGCACAGACACTCTTGTCTGTGCGCACTCGGGAGCTCGGAGCCCAGTGTGCATCGGCTCATCCCGCGCGGTGCGCACAGACAAGAGTGTCTGTGCCACCTGGGCTTCACCACGCAACTGCGTGATCGCGTGACCCAAAGCGGCGGCATGGCCGCACGCACTCCACACGCGTTATCCTTCCCTTCGCATGAACGACGAGCCCGATTACCTGATTTGCCTGCAGTGCGAGACGCCGACGTATCAGTTCGAGTATCGCGATGGGAAGCTGCGCAGCGCGATCTGCAACACGTGCGGTGCGGATGATCCGTCGGACTTCATGACCGAAGCCGAGTTCGATCAGGAAGCATGAAAGTCCCTGTCGTCATCGGCATCGCAGGCGGCACGGGCTCGGGCAAGACGACGGTCGCGCGCGCGGTCTACGATCGCGTCGGCAGCGATCGCATCGAGTGGATCGCGCACGATTCGTACTACCGCAGCTTCGACGGCCTTTCGCCCGAAGAGCGCCGCAAGATCAACTTCGATCATCCCGATTCGCTCGAGACCGAGCTGCTCGTGCGGCATCTCGATGTGTTGTCGAAAGGCTCGTCGGTCGAAGTCCCGCTCTACGATTTCGCAACCGACTCGCGCAAAGTCGAAACGATTCGCGTGCAGCCGCACAAGGTGCTGATCGTCGAAGGAATCCTCATCCTCGCCGAACCGGAGCTGCGCAAACGCATCGACATCAAGTTGTTCGTCGACACGCCTGCGGACATTCGCTTCGTGCGCCGTCTCGAGCGCGACGTCGTCGAGCGCGGACGCAGCGTCGAGTCGGTGATCAAGCAGTACCTCAACACCGTGCGCCCGATGCACGAAGAATTCGTCGAGCCGTCGAAGCGCTACGCCGACTTGATCATCCCCGAGG
>DATKFO010000195.1:0-4672 GCA_035544355.1 Thermoanaerobaculia bacterium | reverse complement strand
TGAAGGCGCAGCACCTCTCCGTCGTCACGCACGCGAACGTCTACTGGACCGAGTGCAAGACGCCGCGCGCGACCACACGCCTGATGCTCGAGAAACTCCCGGTCGACTACGTGATCGTCTACGACTTCGAGCGCCGCTGCGAGTTCGTGCGCGGACTCGGCGGCCTGCTCGTCGAGCGTGCGGCATTCGGCGAGGGCGCGGATCGCATTCACGTCGTCGGGCGCCGTACAATCGCTCGCCGATGACCCACGGACTGGCCATTGCGATCTACGCCGACGGCGCCGACGTGCGCGAAATGATCGCGGCACGCGATGCCGGCATCGTGCGCGGCTTCACCACGAATCCCACGCTCATGCGCAAATCGGGCGTGACCGACTACGAATCGTTTGCGAAAGAGGCGCTGCGCGCGACCGCGGGCATGCCGATCTCGTTCGAAGTCTTCGCCGACGAATTCGACGAGATGGAACGGCAGGCGAAGCTCATAGCGACGTGGGGCGATTCGGTCTTCGTGAAAATTCCGATCACGAACACAGCCGGCGATTCGTCAGTCGCGCTGATCAAGCGCCTTTCACACGCGGGCGTGAAACTCAACATCACCGCGATCCTCACACTCGAGCAGGTTCGCGAAGTCGTCGATGCCCTCGATCCGAACGTTCCCGCGATCGTCTCCGTGTTCGCGGGACGCATCGCCGACACCGGACGCGATCCCATTCCGCTCATGACCGAGGCTGCGTCGATCGTCAGCGCGAAACCGAAGGCGCAATTGTTGTGGGCGAGTCCGCGCGAGCTGCTGAATCTCTTTCAGGCCGACGCGTGCGGCTGCCACATCATCACCGTCACGCCCGACATCCTGAAAAAGCTGGCGATGGTCGGCAAGCCGCTCGACGACCTGTCGCTCGACACCGTGAAGATGTTCTTCAACGACGCGGCCGCGGCGGGATTCCGCCTGTGATCGCCACGCGCACTCCGTTCCGCGTCACGCTCGGTGGCGGCGGTACCGATCTCCCGTCGTACTACACGCAGCACGGCGGCTTCATCTTCGCGATGGGGCTCGACAAATACATGTACCTCTTCGTCAACCGGCCGACGGTCGGCACGAAAGTGCGGCTGCATTACTCGGAGAGTGAAGTCGTCGATCGCGTGAGCGAGCTGCGCCACGAGCTCGCGCGCGAAGCGCTGCTCGCGCACGGAATCGAATCGTGTTTCGAAGTCGGCTCGATCGCCGATCTCCCCGCCGGCACCGGACTCGGATCGTCGAGCTGCTACCTCGTCGGCCTGCTCAACGCGCTGCATCACGGCCGCCGCGACTACGTTCCGCTCCAATCGCTCGCTGAAGAAGCGTGTCACATCGAGCTCGACATCCTGCGCCAGCCGATCGGAAAGCAGGACCAGTACATGGCCGCGTTCGGCGGCCTCACGATTCTCGAGATCGCGCACAACGGCTCGGTCAACGTGCGGCAACTGAGTCCGAACAGCAGCGACATCGCCGAATTCGTCGCGCACACGCACATCTACTTCACCGGCGCGCAGCGCGACGCACGCGAAGTGCTCCACGATCAGAACGTCGCCATGCAGAAACACGACAGCGCCGATCACGCGCGCGTCGCCGACAGTCTCCATCGCATCAAAGACCTCGGCTACCGCATTCTCGAATCGATCGAAGCCTCGAACTTCGATCGCTGGGGCGAGCTCCTCGACGAGCACTGGCAGAGCAAGAAAAAACTCTCCGGCAAGATCTCGCTGCAGAAAGTCGACGCGATCTACGACGAAGTGCGCGCGCGCTTCGGCGTTCTCGGCGGCAAGATCATCGGCGCGGGCGGCGGTGGATTCCTCATGCTCTATTGCCCGAGCCATCACGCGCAGCTCGAGAAATTCATGAGCGACAACGGAATGCCGCGCATGCACTACACGATCGAGCCCGAGGGGACGAAAGTCGTCGCGCAGATGGGCTCCGGATTCCGATGATCGGGATTCTCGGCGGCGGCATCTCCGGCATCGCGCTCGCGGCGCAGCTCGGCGACGACGTCGAGATCCTCGAGAAGCGCGACCGCATCGGCGGTCTCTGCGGATCGATCGTCGAGAACGGCTTCACCTTCGACGCCGCCGGCCCGCACATCATGTTCAGCAAGAACAAAGACGTGCTGAATCTGATGATCTCGGTCCTCGGCGACAACGTGCATCAGAACCGCCGCGAGAATCGCATCTGGTTCAGAGACCGGCTCGTGAAGTATCCGTTCGAGAACGATCTCGCGTCGCTGCCGAAGGAAGACAACTTCGACTGCATTTACGGCTACATCGTGAATCCGCGCGCGAATGACACTCCGCGCAATCTCGCGGAGTGGTCGTACGCGACCTTCGGCGCGGGCATCTCGGAGAAGTACTTCATCCCGTACAACCGCAAGATCTGGAACTACGATCCGGAGAAGATCGGCCTCGAGTTCGTGTCGCGCATTCCGAAGCCGCCGATGGAAGACGTGCTCAAGTCGTCGATCGGAATTGCGACCGAGGGGTATCTGCATCAGTTGTATTACTCGTATCCGTCCGTGGGTGGGTTCGAGGCCATCGTGCGCGCGTTTGCTGAACGTGTGCGGGGTGCGATTCGCACTTCGTGGGTGGTTGCTTCGGTCTCGCGCGAGGGCGATGAGTGGGTCGTGACGTCGACGAGTGGGGAAGAGCGGAGATATCGCACACTCGTGTCGACCTTGCCGATTCACGAATTGCTGCGCGTGTGGCGCGATGCGCCTGTCGCCGCGCGCGATGCGGCGGCGCAATTGCGCTACAACTCGTTGGTCAATGTGTTGATCGGATGCAACGCCGATGCGGGACACACGCTCACCGCGCTGTACGTTCCCGATCCTGCGCTCGTGTTTCATCGGCTCTCGTTTCCGAAAGCGTTCAGCAAGCGATCGGTGCCCGCGGGCGGCTCGTCGATCATGGCGGAGATCACGACGAACGAAGGCGACGGCGTTTGGGAGACGAGCGACGACGCGTTGCTCGAGCGCGTGCTCGGCGAAGTCGAAAGGATCGGCTTCGTCGATCGCAGCTCCGTGGTCTACACGCGCGTCGTGCGATTTGTGTACGGCTATCCCGTCTACGATCTCGACTATCGCGCGAACGTCACCGCGATGCGCGACGCGGTCGCGAGCACGGGCCTCAAACTCCTCGGGCGTTTCGCGCAGTTCGACTACATCAACTCCGACGTCTGCGTCGAGCGCGCGTTGGCTCTCGCAAACGAGCTGCGCAATGGATGAGTATCAGTATTCCGAGGATGTGAATTGGGGATTGCTGCGGCTGTGGGGGAGGCGGAGTGGATTGCGCGTGCTCGACGTCGGCTGCGGATTCGCGACCACGACCGAGTACATGCAAAAGCTCGGGAATCATGTCACCGGCGTCGAAGAGAGTGCCGACGCGTGTCGCGTTGCATCGACGCGCATCGAGCGTGTCGTTCACGCCGATCTGCAGGACGCGCAACTCGCCGAGCCATTCGACGTCCTGATTTTTGCGGACGTGCTCGAGCACGTCGCCCGGCCGCTCGACGTGCTCCAGTCCTGGCTGCAACGTCTCGCGCCCAACGGAAGCGTGTTCGTCTCGCTGCCCAACGTCGGGCTCTGGTCCGTGCGCTTCGCGCACCTCGCCGGCCAGTGGAATTACGGCGACACCGGTGTGCTCGACCGAACGCATCTTCGCTTTTTCACGCGGAAGACTGCGCGCCGCCTGCTCGCGGAAGCAGGGCTCGAGATCGTGGCGACGACCCACAACCCCGGCCTCGTGCGCCCATTCGTGCCGCTGGCCAAGCGTTTTCTTTCGAGCGGCGCGCCGGCGGACGCACTGCTGCATTCGAAGCCGTATCGTCTTTATCTGAAGACCGCGTATCCGATCGAGCGCGCGCTGGCGTCGCTCTGGCCGGGTATGCTCGCGTTCCAGATGATCTTCGAAGCAAAGCGCGCCGCATGAACGTGACGGTCTCGATGATCACGATGAACGAGGAAGGCGCCGTCGCGAAAGTCGTTGCCGACATTCGCCGCGTCGTGCCGGACGCCGAAATTCTCGTCGTCGACTCGAGCAAGGACCGCACGGCGGAGATCGCGGAGTCGCTCGGCTGCCGCGTCCTCAAACAATTTCCGCCGCAGGGCTACGGCCCGGCGATGAATCGCGCGGTGCGCGAAGTCCGCGGCGACGTCGTGATCACGCTCGACTGCGACAACACCTATCCCGTCGACGCGATCCCGAAATTGCTCGCGCTCATCGACGAAGGCTACGACCTCGTGAACACCACGCGCGTGAAGCGCAGACCGAAGGCGATGCCCTTCGCGAACTTCCTCGCGAATCGCGTGTTCGCATTCACCGCGCGCGTGCTGTACGGACTGCGCACGACGGACCTGCACAGCGGCATGCGTGCATATCGCAAGACGATGATCGACGCGATCGAATGGGATCCGCGCGGTCCCGCGCTGCCCGTCGCGATGCTGCTCCATCCATATCGCCGCGGCTATCGCATCGCGGAGTTCGCGATCGACTATCACGAGCGCATCGGCCACACCACGCTGCGCCGCTTCTCGAGCACATGGTGGACGTTCAAACGGATATGGAATGCGCGTAACGTCTAGGAGTGCGGTGGCAAAGCCACCGCTTTGGACTGCGGCGACCGCAGTCGCCGCTTTTAACACCGTTC
>DATKFO010000194.1:0-3461 GCA_035544355.1 Thermoanaerobaculia bacterium | reverse complement strand
CGCTTGTATTGACACCGCGACATCGCAACATGCGCTAAGTAGTTGATATACACGGCTACGGACGTGGCATCCTCTTCGCGAAGCGGCGGCGCAGGAGGCTACAAGATGAAGTCGCTGCGAATCATCCTCGTCATCCTCGCCGTTGCTGTTCCCCTCTCTCTTTCCGCACAGACTCACGAGCTCAGTGTGTTTCTCTCCGATCCCCACATCGGATCCTCGTCGATCTCGTTCGAAGGGACGCCGATCACCATCAACGCCGACTTCGACGAACAGATCGGATACGGCGCCGCGTACAACCACTTCTTCACCGATCGCGTGTCGGCCGAATTTGCGGTGCAGCGCATTTCCGCGGACACGACGCTGAACGTCTTCGGTGGTGGAGTGAACACGTCGTTCGATGCGGGCGATCTCGATCTGACCGTGATCACCGGCGTCGCGCAGTGGCACTTCCGTACGGATAGCAGCTACTCGCCCTACGTCGGCCTCGGCGTCGCGTATGTCAGCGGCGACACCGAATCGCCCGTGGACGTCACCGATCCCACGTCGCCGTCGGAAAGCGTCGATCTCGAAAGCACGACCTCGGGCGTCCTCAACGCGGGCATCGACTTCCACATCACGCCGCGCGTCGCCGTCGGCATCGACGCGAAGTACTTCACGTACGACGCGAAAGAAGACGCGCCGGACGCCGAGCCGCTCTCGCTCGACACGCTGGTGATGTCGGCGAGTCTGAAGCTGCGTTTCTGAACGAGTTGCAGAGTGACAGAGTTGCAGAGTTGCAGAGGGGCACGAAACGGTTCCCCTCTGCAACTCCGCTCTCCTCTGCAACTCTGCAACTCGATAACTGCCTCTATACTCTCCGGCCCATGTACCTCCCCAACGAAATCGAGCCGAAATGGCAGCGCCGCTGGGCGGAGTCGGGTGTCGCGGAAGTCGACGTCACCCGCACCGGCGAGAAGTTCTACATGCTCAACATGTTCCCGTATCCGTCCGGCGATCTTCATGTCGGACACGGGCGCAATTACATCCTCGGCGATGCGCTCTTCCGCTTCTTCCGGATGCGCGGCCACATCGCGCTCAATCCGATGGGCTGGGATGCGTTCGGCCTCCCCGCCGAAAACGCCGCGATCAAGCGCGGCATCCATCCGCGCGAATGGACGATCGGCAACATCGCGCGGATGAAGAAGCAGTTCGGCGAGTGGGGGATCCTGTACGACTGGTCGAAAGAGATCGCGTCGTGCGAGCCGGAGTACTACCGCTGGAATCAGTGGCTGTTTCTGAAGCTGCACGAGCGTGGCCTCGCGTATCGCGGCAAGGCGCCGGTGAATTGGTGTCCGTCCGATCAGACCGTGCTTGCGAATGAGCAGGTCGTCGACGGACGCTGCGAACGTTGCGGTACGGAAGTGCAGCAGCGCGAGCTCGAGCAGTGGTTCCTCAAAATTACCGATTACGCCGATCGTCTCGACGCCGGCCTCGACACACTCGAGCACTGGCCCGAGCGCGTGAAGACGATGCAGCGCAACTGGATCGGCCGGTCGTTGGGTGCCGACGTCGACTTCTTCGTCCCGTCGCTGAACAAGCCGATGCGCGTTTTCACGACGCGGCCCGACACGATCTTCGGCGCGACGTTCATGGTCGTCGCGCCCGAGCATCCCGACGTCGCCGCGCTGATCGCCGACAATCCGAATCGCGCGGAGATCGAAGCGTGGATCACCGGCGTGCGCAATCAGAGCAATCTCGAGCGCCAGGAAGCAGGGAAGGAAGGGCGGTTCACCGGCAAGACGGCGATCAATCCTTTCACCAATGAAGAAATCCCGATCTGGCTCGGCAACTTCGTCCTGATGCAGTACGGCACCGGCGCGATCATGGCCGTGCCGGCACACGACGAGCGCGATTTCGAGTTCGCGCAGCAATACGGATTGCCGATCCGCCTCGTGATCAAAGCGGCGGATGGCAGTGCGACCGAGGCGCCGTTCACGTTCAAAGATGAAAGCGGCGTTGCGTTCCACTCGGGACCGATCGACGGACTGCCGGTGCCGCGCGCGATCGAACGGATCATCGAAGTCATCGAAGAGCGTGGCATCGGCAAGAAGATGGTGCGCTACCGCCTGCGCGACTGGCTGATCTCGCGCCAGCGCTACTGGGGCACGCCGATTCCGATGGTGTACTGCGACGGCTGCGGCATCATCCCCGTGCGCGAATCCGATCTGCCGGTCCGGTTGCCGCTCGATGTGCCGTTCACGGGACGCGAAGGAAATCCGCTCGCGAAGCACGCGGAGTTCGTGAACACGACGTGTCCGAAATGCGGCGCGGCCGCGCGGCGCGAGACCGACACGATGGACACGTTCGTCGATTCGTCGTGGTACTTCCTTCGCTTCATCACGCCGCAAAACGAAGCGCGCATCTTCGACACGCCGCTCGTGAATCGCTGGCTGCCCGTCGATCAATACATCGGCGGCATCGAGCACGCGATCCTGCATCTGCTCTACGCGCGCTTCGTGACGAGCGCGCTGCACGACATGGGTCTCGTCGATTTCGACGAGCCGTTCGCGCGCCTGTTCAATCAGGGCGTGATCACGAAAGAGGCCTACAAGGATGCCGCCGGCTCGTGGGTCGCGATCAACGAAGTGGAGTGGCGCGACGGCAAGCCGTATCGCGGCGAGGACCTGCTGACTGCGGAAACCGGCAAGATGTCGAAGTCGCACTTCAACGTCGTGCCGCCCGATGTGCTGATCGAGAAATACGGTGCCGACACCGAGCGCGTGTACACGCTGTTCATCGCGCCGCCCGACAAGGAAGCGGCATGGAACGACGACGGCGTCATCGGCGCCTACCGATTCCTCGGGCGCGTCTGGCACATGGGGATCGCGATTCAGTCGGCAGTTGGCAGTGGGCAGTCAGCAGACGATCGAGTGATTCGCAAGATGCATCAGACGATCGACGCCGTGACGAAACGCATCGAGCGCTTCGAGTTGAACACGGCGATCTCCGCGCTGATGGAGTTGTCGAACACGATCGGCGACGCCGTCGCTGCCGGCGGCGCAGGCGCGCTGCGTAAACCGTTCGAGACGCTGCTGCAACTGCTGCATCCGTTCGCGCCGCACATCACCGAAGAGTTGTGGGCCTCGTTCGGCAACGAAGGATTCATCCTCACGTCGTCGTGGCCGGTCGCCGATCCCGAGCTGATGAAAGAGGACGTCATCACGATCGCAGTGCAGGTGAACGGAAAACTGCGCGCGCAAGTCGAAGTGCCGATCGCGGCCGACGAGAGCGCGGTATGGGAGAGCGTGTTCGCAAACGATCGCGTGCAGGTGTGGACGGGCGGGAAGGAGATCGTGAAGCGCGTTTACGTTCCGGGGAGGCTGGTGAATCTGGTGGTTCGGTAAGAAATCCCGAGCGAGTCTTCGCGAAGCGAAGGCGAGTCGAGGGATCAACGGAGCCAGCACGAAGTGCGCGCGCGGCAT
>DATKFO010000193.1:0-2291 GCA_035544355.1 Thermoanaerobaculia bacterium | reverse complement strand
CCCTACGTGACGACGCTGCGAATCCACTCCGCGAATTCTGCCTTCCCGTACTTCGTCGCGACGTCGGCCGGCGTCATGCCGTCGCTCGCTTTCGCGTCGCGGTCGGCGCCGTGCGCGAGGAGCAGCTTCGCCATCTCGATGTCGCCGCGGCTTGCGGCGCCGTGGAGTGCGGCGTAGTGCATCTGCTGCCGCGCGTTCGGATCGGCGCCGCGCTCGAGCAAGGCGCGCATCGTTTCGTGATCGCACACCGCGGCGGCGGCGTGCACCGGCGCGACACGCTGCGCGTTGTTCGCGGCGGCGTTCACATCCGCGCCGCGTGCGATGAGATCGCGTGCAAGCTCACCGTTGCGGAAGAACACCGCCAAACCGAGGCACGGATAGCCATCTTCGGATCGTGAATGCAGCGATTGGGGATCGGCATCGAGCATCGATCGCACGCGATCGCTGTCGCCGAGGGCGCAGGCTTCGGCGATGGAGACTTTGGCGCCGCTATCGGCGAGGAGGCGCGCGATCTCCGGCTTGCCGTGATAGATCGCGACGAGGATCGGCGTCGCGTTGTTCTGCCGCGCGTCGAGCAACGTCTTGTCGGAGGTGAGGAGCTCGGCGACGCGCGCCGCATCACCTTTCTGGATCGCTTCGAAGAATTCGTTCATGCGTCGAAATCTACGCCCGCGGACGCGGCGCGACTTCTCCATTCTTGCGAAAAGCGTCCGGGCGTGATGCCGAAGTGTTTGCGGAAGAGCGTCGTGAACGAGCCGATGCTTTCGAAGCCGGTCGCGAACGCGACGCCGGCGACCGCGCGATCGCCGGCGCGGAGCAACGCACGCGCACGCTCGAGCCGCAAGTGCGTGAGGTAGCGATGCGGCGGCACGCCGTGCAGCGCGGTGAAGAGGCGGTGGAAGTGAAACGGCGAGAGGCACGCTTCGCGCGCGACGTCGGCGATCGCGAGTGGCTGTTCGAGGTTGCCGTGCATGAACGCGGTGGCGATCGCGAGCCGCCGCCGCAATTCTTCGCGCGTCGACGCGCGCAGCGCAGGCAACTGCGCGACGCGTGCATCGATGTCGTGCTGCACGCGCACGAGCTGTGACGAGATTTCGTACAACGATTCGCCGAGCGGCTCGCCCGCGGAGAAAAGCTGATGCGCACGCGTGAGCACGCCAACGAGCGCGGCATCGAAGTGCATTCGCGCGGCGAATGATGCGTGCACCGGCGCGTCATCGAGCAACGCAGCGCTCCCGTTCGTCGCGGACTGCAGCGCATCCTCGACGAATCCGCGCGCGAAGAACACGCAGAACGTCTCTACGGGATGCAGAGAGTGAATCTCGATCTCGTACTCCTCACCGTCCTCGAGCAGCAGCACTGCGCCGGGTCCGAACTCGTAGCGGCCGCGATCGGTCGTCCACGTCGCGCTGCCGCGCATAACTGCCTTCAGCGAGAGAGGTCCGGCGAAGCGATGGTCGTACACGCGGCCGTGTCCCGAGAGGATCGCGTTCGTCCGCCCCAGCTCGCCTGCGCGCGGATTGATGAGCACTTCTCCCACGCACGAATTCTACGCGCGGTATCACAACGCTGCGTTGGCACGAATGCTGATCAAACTAACTGCGTGATGAACGCGAAAACCTGCACGTTTTGCGGCCATTCGAAAGCGGCGCACATCGACAAAAAATGCGCGCTGTGCAGTTGTACGTCCGAGGTTCGGGAGTTCGTGCAGGAGACCTTCGCGTTCCGGACTGTGGTGGTGAAGGCGCGCAGCGTCACAGGCAAGCGTGACAAAGGAGTTTGAAAACAGTGAGCTCGGCCGTAGGATGAAAACGGCAACGATTGTGCGTTGCCCTTTTATATGACCGAGAAGATTCGAATTTCGAAACAGGTCAACGTCTCGGAACGCAATCTTCAGAGTGCCGCCATCCGCCTTTTGCCGAAGCACAACAAGCTGGTCTCGTCGGAGGTCGACTACCTCCGCCGCGTCCTCGGCGACAAGGCAACGCAGAACGAGATCGACGAGAAAGTCATGCTCGTTCGACAGCTCCCGTGGCGGGAGATCGTTGGCGACGTCTGATTGATTGGCTCTGACCGGCACGTGATCCGCAGCGAGCGCGCGGCGTGAAGTTCGACGTCGCCGTCATCGGTGCCGGCGCGGCGGGACTCGCCGCGGCGAGAGAGCTGTCCAGTGCGGGCAAGCGGATCTGTCTCCTCGAGGCGCGGCCCCGCGCCGGAGGACGCGTACACACACTCCACGTCGATGATCTGGCGCTGCCGATCGAGCTCGGCGCCGAGTTCGTGCACGGCGA
>DATKFO010000192.1:0-2595 GCA_035544355.1 Thermoanaerobaculia bacterium | reverse complement strand
CGCATCATCACGACAGCGATCTGCTGATCTGGCTGTACGACATTCATCTGCTGCGCGAACGGATGTCGCGCGAGGAGCGCGCGGAGTTCTGGAAGCTCGCCGCGGAGCGGCGTGTCGCCGCGATCTGTGCGCGTTCGGTTGCGCTCGCGGATGAGTGGCTCGGCGTGACGTCGGACGACACGCCCACCGAGATTGCGGATGAGCCGTCGCGCGTTTATCTCGATCGCGAGATCACGCGCGGCGGCGTGATGCTCAGCGATCTGCGCGCGCTGCCGTGGCGCGCGCGGGCGCGGCGGTTGTGGCAGCTCGCGTTTCCGCCGGCCGCGTTCATGCGCGAGAGCTTCGCGATGCGCAGCCGCATCGCGCTGCCGCTGCTCTACGTCTATCGGGTCTTGCGCGGCGTCGCGCGCCTGTTCCGGCGGGTCGCATGAACGCCGATCTCGCGCGCGCCGCGTTCTATCTCGTTGTGACGCGCATCGTGTTCGGCGTGACGCGGCGCGCGTTGCGCGAGCGCGTCGCGAATCCGTCGATCGTGAATGCGCACGCGCGTGCGATCGAGCTTGCACGCGCCGTCGATCGCGTGGCGCGGCATTTGCCGTTGCGCACGTCGTGTCTCGATCGTGCGGTCGCGCTCTGGTGGCTGCTCGTGCGCAACGGCGCGGGCGGTGCGCTGCGCATCGGCGTGCGTCGCGAAGGCGACGCGCTCGCGGCGCACGCATGGGTCGAGCACGAAGGCGAAGTGTTGTTCGACGACGAGGTCGCGCAGCGCTACGTTGCTCTATGACCGTCTGGACGAGAGACCCGTTCGGGATCGAGCCGCTGTATTGGTCGGGCTCGATCGTCTCGCGCGACCTCTCGCATGTGCTCGATCGCGTGCCGAATGATCTCGATGAGCGAACGCTCTTCGATTTCCTCGCGTTCGGACAGAACACCGATCCGTCGTCGACGTTCTACGCGCACGTGCATCGCGTGCCGGCCGCGCATCGGCTGCTCCAGGAGAACGGCGCGATGCGCGTCGAGCGCTGGTGGTCGTTGCCGGCGAACACGATTCGCATCGATGCGGACGAAGCGGTCGAGCGGTTTCGCGAGCTGTTCACGAACGCGGTGCTGCGTTGCGCGGGGAACGATCGCGTCGCGATCGCGATGAGCGGCGGACTCGATTCGACGTCGGTCGCGGCCGCGCTCGTGCGGCAACGGCGGGAGAACGTGCACGCGTTCACCGTCGCGTACGAAACGCTCATCCCCGACGTCGAGCCGGCGTGGGCCAGGCGCGCTGGGCAATTCCTCAAGATCCCACTCGACGTGCAGCTCGCAGACAACTATCGGCTCTTCGAGCGTTGGGACGATCCGGTCGTGCGTGGCATCGAGCCGGTCGACGATCCGATGACCGCGCGTTACCTCGACGGCATGCGCATGCTCGCGGATCGCGCGCCGGTCGCGCTGATGGGGCAGGGCGGCGATGCGGTGCTCGCGTGGCCGAAAACGTATTTCTTCGATCTGCTGAAACACTTCCGCATCGATCGCATCGTGCGCGAAGCAGGCGCGTACTGGATCACGCGCCGCCGCCGTCCGCCGCTGCTCTTTCGCTCGCAACTGCGCCGCGCGTTGCGTATGCAACGCAACCCCACGCTGCCGAAGTGGCTGCTCGCAGACGACGCTCTCCGCGAGCGCTGGAAAACATGGTGGGGCGCTCCCGCAACGCACAGCATCGCCGGCGTGCATTGGGCGAATTCGTTCGAAGCGCTGTCGTCGTCGTGGACGCGACTGCCGCTCGCGATTCGTGCGCCGTACTTCGACCTCGAGCTCGTCGAGTTCCTCCTTTCGCTGCCGCCGATGCCGCACCTCGCGGACAAAGACATCGTGCGCCGCGCGATGAAAGGCTGGCTGCCCGACGACATCCGCCTCCGTCCGAAAACGCCGCTCGCCGCCGATCCCGTGCTCGTGCTGTTCAATCGCGAGCCGCGCAAATGGATCGACGTCGTGCTCCGCTCGCGCGCGATGGATGCGTTCCTCGACAAGCGCGAGTACGCGAAGGTCGAGCACTTCGACTACGCCGAAACGTTGCCCGTCGTGCTCGCGATGTGGCTTGATGGTCGCGGATGATCGTCTACCGCACGTACGGGCTCACGCTCGAATCGAACGAGCCGATCGCCGGTCTGGTTGCGATCGATGCGCTGCCGGTCGATTGCACGATCCGCTTCGGCGAGCTGCCGCCGATCATCGACGCGTATTGCTTCGCGTATGCCGACAAGACGCGCTTCGTCGTCGCGCGCGACGGCAGCGCGATCTGGTGCACGTGGGAAACCACCGCCGAAGACGCCGCCACCTACCTCCTCGGGCCCATCCTCGCCTTCGTCGTCCGCCTGCGCGGCGCACTCGCACTGCACGCGAGCGCAGTGCTCGTCGACGATCGCGCGATCGTGTTCGCCGCACCGCCGGGCGGAGGAAAGTCGACGCTCGCCGCAGCCTTCGCGCGCCGCGGTCACGCAGTGCTGGCCGACGATGTCGTGCGCCTCGAGCCTGGACGGCGGGCTTATAGCCCGCCGATTTCCGCGGGTGCGCCAGAACCGGCGGACTATAAGTCCGCCATCCCGT
>DATKFO010000191.1:0-15008 GCA_035544355.1 Thermoanaerobaculia bacterium | reverse complement strand
GCAGGGTGCGCAGAGCGAGACCGGTAGCATCATCGAGCCGGTGACGGCGCAGGTCGCGCGGTCGCTCGATGCGAAGGTGTCGGTCGAGCGCATCGTCTACGTGAATCATGATCGTCGCGAAGGCGGAAGCTCGAACGTCGTCATTCGCGGTATCGGCGAGTTCGGACGCGAGCTGCGTCCGTCCGTGAAGCTCGTCGAAGGACGTTGGTTCACGCCCGGTCTGCACGAGCTCACGGTGTCGCGCGCGATCGCGGAGCGTTTCGCGAATTGCTCCCTCGGCGATACGTTGAAAACGGGACGCGGCGCGTGGAAGGTGGTCGGCATTTTCGACGCTGGACAAACGGCGTACGCGTCGGAGATGTGGACGTCTGCGGAAGACGTGTTGTCGATGTTTCACCGCATCTACTTCTCTGCGGTGCTCGCACAATCGAACGACGTCGATCGGCTCATTCAGCAACTCGAGAGCGATCCGCGTCTGCATCTCGACGCGCAGTGCGAGCGCGATTTCTTCGCCGATCAGACGAAAGCTGCGACGCCGATTTTTCTCCTCGGCAACATCATCGCCGTGATCATGGCCGTCGGCTCAGCGTTCGCTGCGATGAACACGATGTACGCGGCGGTCGGCTCGCGCGTGCGCGAAGTCGCAGTGCTGCGCGCGCTCGGATTCTCCGCCATCGCGATCGCCACCTCCTTCCTCATCGAAGCAACGCTCCTCGCCTCCCTCGGCGGCCTCCTCGGCGGATTGTTCACGCTGCCGTTGAATGGGATCGCGACCGGTACGACGAACTGGTTCAGCTTCAGCGAGATGAGCTTTCAGTTCACGATCACGCCGAAGTTGATCATCGAAGGAATCGTGTTCGCGGCGGTGATGGGACTCGCAGGCGGCGTGCTTCCCGCGTTGCGCGCGAGCCGGCTCTCGCCCGCAAGCGCGATGCGCGCGTTGTAGTGTGGAGTGCGGCGGCCATGCCGCCGCTTTGGGTAGCGCGTTTCGGGTCGCGAGGTCGCGCGGTTGCGCGGTCTCGCCTCGCGCAAAATCGGCGGACTATAAGTCCGCCGTCCAGGTTCACCGCGTGACCTCGCAACCAACGCACGTGACCCAAAGCGGCGGCGTGGCCGCCGCACTCCACATCACGCCACGACCGTCTCGCGATACTGGATCTCGTACAGCTTGCGATACAGGCCGTCGATGTCCATGAGCTGCTCGTGCGTGCCGCGCTCGCGGATCTCGCCGTGATGGAAGACGAGGATCGTGTCGGCGGAGCGGATCGTGGAGAGGCGATGCGCGATGACGATCGACGTGCGGCCTTCGAGCAGGGTTTGAATCGCTTCCTGAATGAGGCGCTCGGTTTCGGTGTCGATCGATGATGTCGCTTCGTCAAGGATCAGCACCGGCGGATTGAATGCGAGTGCGCGCGCGAACGAGAGGAGCTGCTTCTCGCCGACGGAGAGGCCCGCGCCACGTTCGCGCACGGGCGATGCGTATTGCAGCGGCAAGCGCGAGATGAAGCGATCGGCTTGCACGCGCACCGCGGCGTTGCGCACGGCTTGTTCGGTGACGCCGGGATCGCCGAGGGAGATGTTCTGCGTGACGTCGCCAGTGAAGAGGAAAAAGTCTTGTTGCACGATCGCGAACAGACGCCGCAGCGCCGCGAGCTTGTAGCGTCGGATGTCGACGCCGTTGATCAGGATCTCGCCGCGTTGCGGCTCGTAGAAACGCAGCAGCAGCGCGGTGATCGTTGTCTTGCCCGCGCCGGTGTGGCCGACGAGCGCGACACGCTCGCCGCGCGCGACGCGGAACGACACGTTCTTCAACACCCACTCGGGCTCGTTGTACGCGAAGCAAACGTCGCGGAACTCGATCGACTCGAGTGTCTTTGTGTCGAGATCGCCTTCGTCTTTGACCTTCACTTCCGTGTCGAGCAGTTTGAAAATGCGCTCGCTCGCCGCCATCGCCGCCTGCAGGATGTTGTACTTCTCGGAGAGGTCGGAGATCGGCTCGTAGAAGCGCTGGGCATACTGGAAAAATGCGGTGAGCGCGCCGATCGAGAGCGTGCCCTGGATCACGCTGCCGCCGCCGTACCAGACGATGAGCGCGATGCCGAACGTCTGAATCAATTCGATGACCGGATAAAACACGGAGTAGTAGAAGATCGAATCGACGTTCGCCTGGCGATGCCGCGCGTTGAGCTCTTCGAATTTCGCGGCTTCTTTTTCTTCGCGATTGAAGAGCTGCACGGTCGACATCCCGGAGATGTGCTCCTGCAGAAACGCGTTGATCGCGGCGATGCGCGTGCGGACCTGCCGGTACGTGACGCGCGCGCCGCGGCGGAACCAGAGCGTCACGAGCACGATGAACGGCGTGATCGAGAAGAGCACGAGCGCCAGCCGCCAGTTCATCCAGAACAGCACGCCAATGATGCCGGCGAGCACGAAGATGTCGCCGAAGATCGCGACGAATCCGGCGGTGAAGAGCTCGTTGAGCGCGTCGACGTCGGTGGTCACGCGCGTCATCAAGCGCCCCACCGGATTGCGATCGAAGAACTGCACGTCGAGCCGCTGCAGGTGCCCGAAGATCTGCTTGCGCAGGTCGTACATGATGTATTGGCCCATGAGGTTCATGAGCACCATCTGCGTGTAAAGCACGCCGAAGCCCGCGACGAGCGTGAGCAGAAAGAGTCCCGCGGCGAGGTTGATGCCGCTCATCGGATCGAGCGCGAGGTGATGCGCCGTGAGCCACTCGCCGATGCGCGCGCTGATGCCGATCGTCTTCGCGCCCGCGATCGGCTTCACGAAGAGATCGATCGCGACCGCGGTGATCGCAGGCCCCGCGAGCTCGAGAATCGACGAAACGATCACGAGCACCACGGAGAACGAAGCGCGCGTCTTGTACGGACGCAGGTACTTCAGCAGACGCCACGTGAGCCGCGGGTCGAATGCTTTCGTTCCTTCTTCTTCGTGCTTCTCGATCATCGTTTAGGAGTGCGGCGGCAAAGCCGCCGCTTTGTGTTCCGGATAGGAAAGCGGTGGCTTTGCCACCGCACTCCTGGATCATGCGATTTCTTCAATTTCTTCTTCGAGTGTTTGTCTGCGATACAGATCGGCGTAATAGCCGCCCTTTGCGATCAAGGAATCGTGCGAGCCGCGCTCGACGATTCTTCCTTCATCGATCACGACGATGGCGTCGGCGTCTTTCACCGAGGACACGCGGTGCGAGACGATCAGTACCGTTCTCCCCTTCCGGATGTTGCGGAGCGAGTTGAGGATTCGTTCTTCTGTTTGCGTGTCGACGGCGGACAGCGAGTCGTCGAGCATCAGGATCAGCGGATTGCGTACGAGCGCGCGTGCGATCGCGGTGCGTTGTTTCTGTCCGCCGGAGAGTGTGATGCCGCGCTCGCCGATGACGGTTGAAATTCCGTTCGGGAAGGTCGCGACGTCGGTCCCGAGCCCTGCTTCGTGCGCGACGACTTCGATCTCTTCGTCGCTCGCGCCGGCGCGGCCGAAGCGGATGTTCTCCGCGATCGATTCGGAGAAGAGGAACGTCTCCTGCGGAACCGATCCGATCATGTCGCGCAGCGCGCGAAGCGACATCGCTTCGATCGGGCGGTTGTCGATGAAGATCGTGCCCGGCGGCGGCTCGAATGCGCGCGTGATGAGCTGCAGCAGCGTCGACTTGCCGCTGCCGGTGCGGCCGACGATGCCGACGGTTTCGCCGGCGCGAATGTGCAGGTTGATGTCGCGCAGCACGGGGCGCGTGTCGTACGCGAACGTGAGATCGCGAATCTCGATGTCGCCGCGCTGGCCGCCTTCCGCTCCCTCGACCTTGCTCTGCGGGACGGACCACACTTCGTGCAATCGCTGCATCGAGGCCATGCCGCGCTGGAAGAGATTGATCACCCAGCCGAGCGCGATCAGCGGCCAGATCATGCGGCCGAGATAGAAATTGAACGCGACGAAATCGCCGATGGTCATCGTGTGCAGCACGATGCGGCGCGCGCCGAGGAAGAAGATCAGGACGTACATCAGCCCGATGACCATGTGCAGGCCGGGATAGAACGTCGCGCTGAGGCGGATGAGCGAGCGATTGCGCTCGACGTACTCGTGATTCATCCGCTTGAACATCTCGATCTCGTTGTGCTCCTGCGTGAACGCGCGGACGACGCGCATGCCGGAGAGGTTTTCCTGCACGCGCGCGGAGATGTCGCCGAAGTACTCCTGCACGGCCTTGAAGCGCTCGTGGAGCAGGTTGCCGAAAATCTTCACGGCGCCGGCGACGATCGGCACCGCGATCAACGACAGCAGCGCCATCGTCGGCTGGATGCGCAGCATCATCACGAACGCGCCGGTGACGACGAGCAGCGACGAGAGTGAATGCATCACGGCGGGACCGATGAGCATGCGCACGGCGGCGAGATCGTTCGTCGCGCGCGACATCAGATCGCCGGTGCGTTGTTCCTGGTAGAACGACAACGGCAGCTTCTGCAGGTGCTGGTAGAAGTCGTTGCGCATGTCGTATTCGATGTCGCGCGACGCGCCGATGATGATCCAGCGCTGCGCGTACAGGAACGCGCCTTCCATCGCAGCCGCGCCGAGGAGTAACAGACCGAAGCGAACCATGCGCGCGTTCTGCACCGCAGTCGCAAGCTCGTTCACCGCATTGCCGACGATGAGCGGCTTCAGCAGCGAGAAGATCGCGGAGCCGACCACGCACAGCGCGCCGAGGATCAGTGGGCGTTTGAAGCGCGCGAAGTAGCCGAGCAGGCGGCGGAGAGGAGTCATCGGGCGCGTCATTGTATTCACGGCTCTCGGAGGGGCAGCTTGCGAATTTCCTGCAACGTAATGCGCAGAACCGAGCCGAGCGTGAAGCCGGTGGGAAAGCAATGCGGGATACGCACACCGGCGCCGCTGAGCTCGAGGAAGTCGAGCGGTGGCTTGCGGCGCGCGAGCACGAACAGCAATTTGCGCGGCAGGTCTTCGCGATCGTCGACGTTGAGATGCAGCGGCTGGAGGTAGTAGCCGAAGTGCATGTTGCGCAGCGCGGGCACACCGCCTGCGAATTCGGGCAGCGTCACGCTCATCGTCAGCGCGCCGAGGAGCCAGTTCTCCTGCGCGAACTCACCGCGCCAGAAATCCTCTTCCTCCGCGGACAGATGCTCGAGGCGCATCGCTAGGGCACGCGCTCCATCAGCTCCACGAACGCCTCGCGGCCGCGAAACCCTTCCATCTTCGCGTGCGGCTCGCCGCTCGCATCGGCGAGAACGACGGTCGGAAACGCGCCGACCGAGTAGCGATGCTGCAGCTCCTGCACGGACGGCGCGTTCTCGCCGTCTTCGCGCTGGCGATCGACGACGCGCACCGGCACGAACTCTTCGTTGATGCGTTTCGCGAGCACGGGATCGTCGAACACTTCGTGCTCGAGCGTGCGGCACGGACCGCACCACGCGGCGGTGAAGTCGTAGAGGATCGGCTTGTTGTCCGCGTTCGCGCGCGCCCTCGCCTGCTCGATCGGCACCCACTTCACGAGCGACGGCTCTTCGGCGATCTGTTTCGACGCGATGCGCGCGCCGAAGACCACGACGGCGATCACGATGAGCCAGATCGGAATGCTGCGCTGGCTCGCCCGGCTCCAGAGATCAGTCTGCGCCATACGGCACCTCGCGACGGCGGAAAGCAAAGCACGCGGCGGCGAGCGCGATCAGCGCGTTCGACGCGGCGAGCAGAAGGAAATCGCGATCGAAGTGATCGATCGGGGCACCGGCGAAAAGATTGTCGTCGATGAAGACGAGGATCTTCGGAATGAATGAGAGCGTCTTCGCGATCGCGGGCCGCGCCATGCGCAGCATCCCGAACACTCCCTGCCCTGCGTTGCATCCGACGAGCAGCACGACGTAGATCGCGACGTTGAGGTAGGAGCGCGTAAGGCTGCCGAACAGCGCGAGCAGCGCGACGACGAGCAGCGTGTCGGCCATGATGTTGAGCATCGTGAGCAACAGTGTCTCGACGCGCAACGGACGATCGCTGATCGCACGGCCGATGAGATTGCACACGGCGACGAACAGCAGCGCGGTCCAGACGCTCACAAGCGTGCCGGCAACGCGCGAAAGCAAATACGTCGATCGATTGATCGGCTTCGCAAGGATCAGTTGCAGCGTGCCCGATGAAAATTCGGGGCCGATGATGCGGCAGCCGATGATGAGCGTGAGCAGCACGAGCAGCGGCTGCATCGCCGATCCCGATCCGCTGAAGCTTCCCGATCCGACGGCGATCAATCCGATGAGCACGACGTACACGATGAACGCGACGTTGACCACGTTGCGGCGCCACGTCTCCGCGATGACGACGAGAAAGGCGTTGCCCGATGCCCGATGCCCGTTGCCCGAGGAGGAGCTTTCCGAACGATCTCCGGGCAACGGGTGACGGGCATCGGGCAACGATTCACCCACGGTCATTTCCCACCTCGGAAAATGTTCTCGAGATCCGTCGTGTGCCGCCGCACGCCGATGACGCCCGCGCCGCTCGCGACGATGCGCCGCACGAGGTCCGCGATCTCGTCTTCTTTCGTGACGACGGTGATGACGATGTTGTCGCGCGGCGCGGTGCCCGCGATCTCCGCGATCGACGCCTCGTCGTACGTGCCGGCGAGCAGCGTGATCGCAATCGGGATCGAAACGTCGCTGCGCAGCGTCTCGCGATGGGAGATCACGCCGCCGGAAAGGAACAGCACGCGATCGCACACCTTCTCGACTTCCGCGAGCTGATGCGAGTTGAGCAGCACTGCCGCGCCGCGCTCTTTCTGTTCGTTGATGAGATCGCGCACGAGCAGCACGCCGTTCGGATCGAGACCCGACGTCGGCTCATCGAGAAAAAGAAATTTCGGCTCGTGGATGAGCGCCTGGCACATGCCGACGCGCTGCAGCATGCCGCGTGAATACGTCGAGAGTTTTTTCTGCGCGGCGTGGGCGATGCCGAGGCGCGTCATCATCGCGTCGACGCGTGCGTCGACGTCGTCGCGCGAGATCTCGGCGAGGCGCGCCATGTAGCGAAGGAACGCGCGTCCGTTCACGCCGCGATCGAAGTTCATCCGCTCGGGAACGAATCCGGTGCGGCGGCGGATGTCGAGGTCATCGTTCGCGCGGCCGTCGATGGTGATCGTGCCGCCGTTGGGATGCAGGTATCCGAGGAGGCACGACATCAACGTCGTCTTGCCGGCGCCGTTCGGGCCGATGAGGCCGACGACTTCGCCCGGCGCGATGTCGAGATCGATCCCCTTCAGGACTTCATGCTTGCGAAACGACTTGCGGAGACCGCGGACTTCGACGCCGCTCATGCTTTCCGCGCGCGCAATCCGGCAACGATCTCATCGATCTTCGCCTGGTGAAATTCGTTGATCCGCTTCTGCAACTCGTCTTCGGCCGTCTGCGTCAAATCCTCGGTGAACACTTTCTTCAGCGCGCCACCGAGATAAATCTTCGTCTCGATGCGCCACTCGGGGCGCTCGAAGAACTCCGTCTGCACGGTGAGTTTTTTCTCGCCGACATCGAACGCGTCGAGGCGGCCCATGGGAACGTTCTGCATGGTGGATTCAGTCTATCCCGGGCTGACGCCCGCAACCCAGGGAACCGACGCGCAGCGTTTAGGAGTGCGGTGGCAAAGCCACCGCTTTTGTATCCGGATCGGAAAGCGGTGGCTCCGCCGCCACCGCACTCCTAAACTCTCACGGATACTGCGAGTTCGAACATCCCGCGCTGATGTTGTTCTCGTCTTCCGCCTCGGCTTTCCGCTTCTTCTTTTCTTCCACTTCTTCGTCCGGAATTTCGACGTCGTTCGGGATGGTCGGGAAGATCAGGTAGTGCAGCAGGAAGTCGTAGGGCGAATCGCCGAGGAGCTTGCCGGTGTGCTCGACGTTGATCACTGCGCCAGGTTTCAACATGATCCGCGACTCTGCGTGATTGCCGAATGACGTCGCTTTCAATTTCGGCGTGCCGTCGATCGTGGCCGTGAGCTCGGTGATGACCGCACCCCTCGGCAGCTTCGTCGCCGTCATCACGCCGCCGTAGACGTCGAAGTAGCCCGCCGCTTGCTCGTGCACGACCACGTCGCTGTTGACCGGTTCGAGTTGCCCTCCGCGCGAAGCGAGCCGGGGAACGAGGTCACCCGTTTCATCGGAGTAGTGCTCGGACGCCATGCCTTCGAGCTCGAGCTGGGCGCCCGCGAATTGCCAGAGTCCCGGCCCGATCTGCGTGAGGCCTTCGAGCGTTCTGTCGGGACCGTCGATGAAATTCTCGTCGATGCGCAGCTGCGGGATGTGCGGCGGAATGTTTTTGTCGTGGATCGGCGTGACCTGATCGGCGCGGACGAGCACGGTCCTGTGCAGCGGGAGCCCGCCGAGGCCGGACAGGATGTGCGTGCAGATGCCGGTGAATCGGACGGTGATGGTGTTGTTCATGTTCTCTCTCCTTTCGGAATCGATCGCGTCAGTGAAGTCACTGCGCGCCATGCGCTCGAGTGGCGCGCGAGTGCTTCGAGTTGTGCCTGCTGCACGGCGACGGCGGGAATCGCGCCGGCAGCGAGATGGTGGTGAATCGACTGGAACAGCTCGCGCGCGTCGGCGTCGGCAACCGGCGTGAGCGTGCCGATGACGTCCGTCGCGCCCGCAGCGAGAAACCCGTGGCCCAGCGCCAGTGACTCGCATGCAGCCAGGACGACGATCGGCGCACGCGGCAGTGCGTGCGATGCAATCGCGCTCCACGTGACCCGTTCGCGCGCGAACACGAGCGCGGAGCCGGCATCGCCGGTCGTGCGCTGCGTGTGTCCCGCGATGTGGATGACGTTCGCGCGCGGAGCGGCATCGTTGAATGCAGCAAACGATGCATCTTCGATCGTGACGGCGTTCGGATAGAGCCGGGCGATGCCGGCGACCTCGCGCGACGTCTCGGGGAGCCCTGCGTTCGCCTCGCCCGACGGAAGTGCGACCGCGAGCAGCGAGCCTTTTTCCGCATCGACCGTCGACGGATGCAGCGCGCTCGCGCTCATCGCTCGCGAGACCGGCATGCGCTGCACGAGATATTGATGCGTCGCGGAGTTGTAGAGCGCCGCGAACGGAACGGCATCCATCGGACGATCGGCGACGACGATGAGCTCCCGCGCGCCGGCGAGCATCGCATCGAACGGACGGATCGCGAGGTCGTACCACTCCGCGAGCGCTTCACGTTTCACGAGCGACTCGATGGCCTCGCGTGCAAGCGGCTGCCGCTTCACCTGAGCGTCGCGTGCAGTGACGCAGATCGCCACGAGCTCGTTGGGCAGCGCGATCAGTTGCAGGATCGCAGCGCCGCTCGTGCCGAGGCGCGTTTGGAGCTGAGGCACGGTCACGATGCCGTCGTTGCGCAGCTGCGTGCGCGAGCGTTCCGAATACGCGAGCGCCGCGCTCACATCGCTGCGATCGAGACTGAGTCGGATCGCTTCGTCGAACAACGCTTCGCCCGCATCGAGCACGCCCGTGCCGACGACTCCGCCGACGCGCACGCGCGAGCGCTCGAGCATGGCGACGCCTTCGTCGAGATCGCGCGCCGCGGCATCGCGATCGCCGCGATGCAGCTCGGCGCGCGCGCGGAGCAGATGACACTCCGGCAGGAACACGGTGCGATCGCTCGCGCGATAGAGCTCGATCGCGTGGCCGAGCAAATTCTCGGCGCGGGCAGAGTCGGACGACACGAGCCCCGCCGCCGTCGCCAGCTGCACATGCGCGCGTGCGAGCTCGCGCATCGACGGGTCCGCGACGCGCACACTCGCAGCTTCGGCCTCGCGCAGCGAAGCGCGTGCTGCTTCGACGTCGCCGATCCGCGTGTTGATCAGCGCCGAGCGAATCAACGCATCGGCCGCGACGAAATCGCTCGCGATCGCGCGTCCCGCGGACCGCTCGACATCCATGAGCGCTCGCGCGGTCTCGAGTCGTCCGCTGCGCAGCTCCATCTGCACCGCCGCCTGCATGCACACCGGCAAGCGATCGCCGCGGCCGTCCGCGCTCAGCAGCGCGAACGCACGCGTGCGCGCGGACCATGCTTCGTCGGGGCGGCCGAGGGAGAGCAGCGCGTCCGCGACAAGCGACTCGAGGAAGCCGTGATGGTTGTGCTCTTCGAGCCGGCGAAACCCGTCGCGCGAGGCTTCGAGCAACGGCAGCGCGCCGCTCCAATCGCCCTCGACCATCAGGCAGAGCGCGAGCTCCCATCGCACTTGTGCCGCAAGCGCGATGTAACTCGGATGCAACTCGCCGAGGAGCACCTCGAGCGCATGCGATGCGCCGTCGACGTCGTTCTGATCGAAGCGGACGTTCGCGGCGTAGTAGCGCGCGACGAAGCGCATCGGGCTTCCACCCTCTTCGAAACCTTCCGCTGCGCGCGCGAGCTCGGTGCGCGCGACGTCGAGCTGATTGCGGCTGTACGCGATGCGTCCGCGGCGATACGCGGCGTGCGCCTCCGCGAGGATCGCGCGCTGCGACGGCGTCGCGTCGTCGATCGCACGCACCGCTTCGCGCAGCAAGGACTCGCCGCTTCTCCGGATCAGCGCATCGCCGATCGTCCGCGCGCTGCTCAACTCGTGCGCGGAGTTGGATTCCGCCCACCGTCCCAGCGTCTCGACCTCCGCGTACGCGCGCGTGCGTTGCGCATCCGGCGCACCACGGTTGTCCGCACCCTGCTCGATCTTCTTCATCCGATCGCGCGCCTCGGCGGCCCATGGCGACGACGAATCGACTTCGAGATAGTGCTGCCACGCCGCGCGCGCTTCCTGCGCGAGGCCGAGGCGTTCGAGGATGAGAGCGCGATTGAAGCGCGCTTCCGGCGAGCGCGCATCGATCCGCAACGCGCGATCCGCCGACACCAGCGCCTCGGGCAACAGCGACGGCCGCGACAACCGCAGCGCAGCCGCGTACTGCGCCGCCGCGAGATCGCTCCACGCGGCGGCGTCGTTCGGCGATGCCTGCACCGCCGTCCGCAAACGCGCAACGGCTTGCAGCGGACGATCCGTGACGACGAGCGCGACACCCGCGGCCTGTTGCGCATCCGCGGAGTGATCACGATCGGCGTTCGCGACGATCTCACCCGCGGCGCCGATGAGCTGCATGTGCTGCGGATCGTCGTCCGCGTTCTCGGCGCGCATCGGACCGCGATACGCCGCCCACGCAAACCCACCCGACAACCGCGCCTCGGATAACCGAATCCCGGCCGGCATCAACCGCACCAGCCGGTCCATCGGCGAGCGCGCGCGGAGTTGATTGATCACGAACAGCGAGACGACGCCGGCGATCAGCGCCGCTGCGGCGGCCATCCACCACCGCGCCCGAAAGGGCGTGCGCACGGTCGCGAGAGTCTCGTTCGCTGCTTCGAGCGTCGCCATGCAGTCCTCGCACTCGTCGATGTGCGCGACCAGCGGCGCGACCTCGCTCCGCGGAATGCGTCCATCGGCAAACATCGCCAGAATTTCCGTTGGAGGACATGCGGACTTCGTCATGAATCCTCCCGGGCTTGTTTCACGTCACCGATGGACTGACTCGGCGGCGGCGTTTTCCCATTCCTGAGACCAAAATCCATTTCCATCGCATCGCTGCCGACGAGCTCCGCGGCCGTCTTGCGATCGATGCCCGCGTCCGTGAGCGCGTTGCGCAGCCGCGCGAGCAGCCATTCGATGCGGCGATAGAGCGGGCGTTGCGGCAATCGCAGGATGCGCGAGATGTCGGCGATGCTCATCTCCGATCCGAAGCGCATTCGCAGGAGGACGCGATCCTCCGTCGGCAGCTCCGCAAGTAACTCGCGCAATGCGTTGCCGGCTCTCGCGGAGATTCGATTCGTGTCGCCTGCGAGCGCGCGCGCGTCGGCGGCTTCCCCGCCCGCGACAGCATTCGCGATGCCTTCGAGATGAACCGCGCGCGGACGGCCGGTGCGCTCGGGCAGTCGCTTCAACAGCGATTCGAGAGACTCGCGCGTGATGCCGGGATCGACGGCGCGGATGTGCGCGAGCGCTTCGTCGTGCGAGCGGCCATCGCGCAGCACGAGCGTCTCGGCGAGCACTGCGGTCGCGCCGAGGCGCTGCGCTTCGGTCGATGCGTGCCAGCGCCCTTTCGCGCGCGTGCGCGAGTCCGCGAGCAGCCGGCGGATCACGACGGTGAGAAACGTCTCGAGCGAAGCGCGGCCTTCGTGCTTTCGCAGGATCGCGTAGTCGTCGTCGATCAACGCGAGCTTCGTCTCCGATGCGAAATCCTCGGCATCAGCGCCGAACAGATTCGCGCGGCGGCAGACGATCGCGATGATCCGATCGATCAGGCCGAGGTTGGCCGTGAAGAGATCGCGGGCATTCATGGAGAGCGGAAAAAAAAAGAATACGCGCGAATGGGAAAAACCGAAACGCTCGTCAGTCCATCGCCCGCGAAAGGAGAGAAGGTCATGAAAACCACACGGGCGTTACTCGCATGTTTGCTGTTGGTGTTTGCCGTCTCGCTTCACGCTGATGAGGACTGCGCGATGGCCGCGACGCTGAAGAACAAAACCGGCGGAAAGCTCAAGCTCTCGACGGCGACGTTGCAATGGGGGAAGTGGTGTGTCGGCCCCCCGCACGAGATCCCGAACGGCGGTGAGGCCTACTTCAGGGCCTGCGGCCGCTCTGCCAGTTGGTCAGGAACCCAGGGCACGCTTGCGTACACGCTCGAAGGCACCTACTCGACCGTTCAGTTCGTGTTCGACAGCCCTTGGGGCGGAGAGATCAAGTACGACATCAAAGGTACGAACGCAGTCACGACGACGATGAGCGACCAGCGCTGCGACCGAGACGGCATGTGCAAGTCGTGCCGTGCCACCGTAACGGCGTATCAACACTGAAGGTGCGCGCGTAGTGCGTGCGGCGCGATCTACGTTCCGCGCCGCACGCTGCGCCGGCACTTCGCTTCGGCGCGCGATTCGATCTGCCGCACGCGCTCGCGCGACAGGCCGAGGATCTCGCCGATGTCGCGGAGCGTCAGCTCGTCGTCCTGCAACACGCCGTAGCGCAGCTTCACGATCGTCTTCTCTTCGAGCGTGAGCCCCTCCACCGCTTTCTGCACGGATCCGTTTTGCCGGAGGGTTTGCAGGTACGGGAGGCGGCGCGCGTCGATGTGCGGCGTCATGTCGGGAGTGAGGTCGCCGAGCTCGTCCCAGAAGCGTTCCCACGAGTTCGGATTCGGATTCGTGTAGAGCAGCAGCACCGCGAGCTCGCTCTCGTTGATCTGGAGGTTCTCGCAGATTTTTCCCTTCGCAGTCTCGAGCGCCGCGGCCACGTTTTCCTGCTCGCGATTGAGAAAGCTCGCAAGCTCCGCGATGCGCTTCGGGAGGTTGTCGCTCACGCCGTGACGCAGCGTGAGCACGAGGCGCTCTTTCGGTGAGAGCACCGAAATGTGCGCGAGCAATTCTTCGCGGCGCGACTGCTCCTGCATCTCGTCTTCGGCGGATGGAATCGTCGTCTGCTCGATCACGTCCGCGAGCTCGGTGTGCGATTCGTCGTCGAGCTCCGCGTTGAGCGAGTAGTTGTCGGTGTTCGCGTGCAGCAGCGTCTGCACTTCTTTGACCGAAACGCCGAGCTCCTGTGCGAGCTCGTCCGGCGTCGGCATGTGATTGCCTTCGCTCATCGCCGCGCCGATCGCCTTCTCCAGGCGGTACATCAGATTCGCGCGCTTCGGCGGCAGGCGGAATGCGCCGCCCTGCTCGGACAGCGCGTGCAGGATCGACTGGCGGATCCACCACACCGCGTACGTGATGAATTTGACGTTCTTCTCGGGATCGAACTTCTTTGCGGCGTGGATGAGGCCGATGTTGCCCTCGTTGATGAGGTCGAGAAACAACACGTGCGAGTTGCGATAGCGCTTCGCGTACGACACGACGAAGCGCAGGTTCGATTTCACCAGTTCTTCGAGCGCGCTCTTGTCGTTTTGCTGCACACGATGGCCGAGCTCGCGCTCGCGCTCCGGAGTCAGACGCGGAATCCGCGCGATCTCCTGGAGATACTGATTGAGCAGGTCATACGTCTCGTCGCGTTCTTCGTGCCGGGCCATGGTTGTCGTTCGATGGGCGCTGATTCTACGCCGGAACGGCGACGAGAAAGCACTTGACTACTCAGTGTAGGGGCGGTCTGCGGCCGCCCGAATTCTGTTGACTCATTCGACACCGAAAGTTCGGGTGGCGGCAGGCCGCGCCTACGGTTCTGCAAGGCGCGTGACGCGACGCGGATTGTCCATCTCGCGCATCAACACATCCGCATCGACGTCGACGTGCACGAGAACCGTGTCGTCGTTGTCGTGCGTGAGGATCAGGAGATCGATACGGCTGCCGCGCGTGGCCGGCTTCGCGTAAATGAACGACCACTCGCCCGTGCGCGCGGAGCGCACCTGCACGAGCGGCTGATATTCATCGCCCGCGCGCTCGCGCATGATCGCCGCGAACTCGCGCGGATCGGGATCGCCCCTGACCTCGAACGTCGCGAGCTGGAAGTCGTGCACGCCCGCGGGACGCACCATCCACACGGCAGCGCGTGCGATGCCGATGAACGGAATCCACACCCGCTTCATCCCGCGCTTGGCCTGCACGGCGAGCGCGACTTCGCTGAACCCGGCGTAGAGCGGCGCGGTGATCAGCAACAACACCGCGGCAGCGAGCGCGCGTCGGATCGCAGTTCGAATCATGGGCGATCCTCCTTCTTCTCTTTGTCTTTCGTGACGCGCGGGATCCCGAATTTTCCTTCGAGATCTGCGAGCTTCTCGAGATCGATCGGGCCGACGATGTTGACGATCGTGAGCTCGCGCGGCTCCGCGGAGATGACCACGAGTCCGGTGATCGCATCACCGCGCATCTGCGTGTAGATCTCCACGTTCTCGCTGTTCCTGCTGCGCACGTTCACGATCTTCTTCCAGTTCGGGCCGAGCTGTTTCCGCACGCGTTCGATGGCACTGCGGTCGTACGCGCCTTCTTCACTGAATTCATAGCTACGGACGT
>DATKFO010000190.1:0-6417 GCA_035544355.1 Thermoanaerobaculia bacterium | reverse complement strand
TCTCCCGGGGCCGTTCTCAGCGCGTTGACAGCTACAAAGGAGCATTCGCGCCAATGTTGCCGCGGTGAACCATCGCTTCACCGCAACCGGCCTCCGTGCGTTGACATCTGCGACAGAGCATTCGCTCGGAAACCGTGCCTCGACTCACCTATCGCGTCGCCGCGGCGTCCTCAACTCGTTGACATCTGCGATAGAGCATTCAAGCTGAGTGAGCGTCAATGTAGGCTCGCGTTTTCTCGCGCGCAACAGTTTTCGCTGTGAACTTTCACGCGATTTTCAACAGTCTTCCACAACCCCATGCACACGCATTTGTGCGTCGGAAAACAACCTCGTTTCGATGCAAGCAAATCGCACGAGGTCGGCCTGCTGATGCGCATCACCACACTTCGCAGCGCTTCTCTTTCACCTCGCATCCGAACGCCTTTGCGAACTCCGGCATGTTCGAGAGCGGGCCGATGATCCGGTACTTCGCGACCGGGTGCGGATCGCTCTGCACCATCATCCGCTGGGTCTCGGGGCGCGTTTCGTCGCCGCGGAATTGGCCCCAGGCGATGAAGAACTGCTGATCGGGCGTGAAGCCGTCGATCGTCGTCGCGGCCTTCGTCTTCTGCGCTTTCTGGAAGGCGAGGTAGGCGATCTTCGCGCCGGCGAGGTCGCCGATCGATTCGCCGAGGACGAGCTTGCCGTTGTGGTGGATGCCGGGCTCGATGAAGAAGCTCTCGAACTGGTTGACGACGCAATCGGTGCGCTCGCGGAAGCGCTTCAGATCTTCGTCGGTCCACCAGTTGTGCAGACGCCCCGAGGCGTCGTACTGCGAGCCCTGGTCGTCGAAGCCGTGGCTGATCTCGTGGCCGATCACGACGCCGATGGCGCCGTAGTTCACCGCATCGACTGCGTTCACGTCGAACGCCGGCGGTTGCAGGATGCCGGCGGGGAAGACGATCTCGTTGAGCAGCGGGTTGTAGTAGGCGTTCGACGTCGGCGGCGTCATGCCCCAGCGTCCGCGATCGATCGGTTTGCCGATCTGCGAGCGGTCGTCGTTCACGTCGAACTTCGAGCCGTTGATCACGTTCTGGAAGTACGACGCGGGCGTGATCGCGACGCTGCTGTAGTCCTTCCACTTGTCGGGATAGCCGACCTTCGGATTGAACGTGGCGAGTTTCTGGAGCGCCTGCTTCTTCGTGTCGTCGGTCATCCATTCCAGGCCGCGGATGGTGTCGCCCATGGCCGCGAGGAGGTTCTTCACCATGTCCTGCATGCGCGCCTTCGCTTCGGGCGGGAAGTAGCGGTCGACGTAGCGGCGTCCGAGCGCTTCGCCGAGGAGCTCGTCGGTGCTCTCGACGCAGCGCTTCCAGCGCGGCTTCATCTCTTTCGAGCCCGCGAGGTACTTGCCGTAAAACGCGAAGTTCTCTTCGACGATCGGATCGGAGAGATATTGCGCGGAGGTGTTGATGACGCGCCACTTCAGATACGTCTTCCAATCGGCGAGCGGCGTGCCGGCGAGCTCTTTCTCGAGGAGCTCCATGAATTTCGGCTGATCGACGTTGAGCTCGGCGGGCGGGATGCCGGCGCGATCGAGGTAGCGCTTCCAGTCGACGTGCGGCGTCATTTTCTGCAGCGCGGCGACGGCCATTTTGTGATCGGTGTTCTTCGGATCGCGGCGCTCGACGTTCGTGAGCAGCGCGTTCGCGAATCGCGTCTCGAGCGCGAAGACGGTGTCGCTCGCGGCCTTCGCCGCATCGGCGTCGTAGCCGCCGGAGAGCTTGAACATCGACGTGACGTGCTCGCGATATTTCTCGCGCGTCTCGACGAAGCGCTTCTCGTCTTTGAGGTAGTAATCGCGATCGAGCAGGCCGAGGCGGCCGGGGAAGACGCGCGCGATCACCTGCGAGGGATAGTGATTGTCGGGCGACGACGTCACGCCGAACGGCACGAACGTGCCGAGGTCGTGCAGGCGGACGAACATCTGCTGCAGCGATGCGGTGTCTTTGATCTTGTCGATATCGGCGAGCAGCGGCTGGATCGGTTTCGCGCCGAGCTCGTTGATGGCTTTCTCATCCATGCACGAGCCGTAGAAATCGCTGATCTGCTGATCGACGCTGCCCTTCGGCCAGTCTTTCTTCTTCGACACGTCGTCGAGGATCGCGCGCAGCTGATCCTTGCTCAGCTCGCCCGCGGCCCAGCGGCGGCTCCAGCGATTCATCGACGCGGGGATCGGATTCGCGGCGCGCCACGCGCCGTTCGCGTAGTCGAAGAAGTTCTCGCACGCGTTTGCGTTGCGATCGATGTCTCCGACATAGACGCTATGCTCCTGCGGCGTCTGCGCGGCGAGGCTCGTGGCAAGGAGAAGGATCAGCGCTGTGTATCGCATGGGCGTGTAGTTTAGGGGTTGGACGATGAGCGTTTGGAGCGGTTTGGTTACGGTGCTCGGTGGTCAGTGATCGGTGATCGAGGAGGTCTACCATGTCGATGAGCCGCCTCGATCACCGATCACCGACAACCACACACATATAATCCGCGCCGCAATGGCTGACCACATCACGGAGCGGGCGTTTGCGCCCGAGCCGCGCGAAACCGGGCGGCGGCGGTTCATGATCGCCGGCGAGCACGTGATCCTGCGCGCGTTCGAGCGCGAGGATGCGGAGCGCTGCTATCGCTGGATGAACGATCCGAACATCGTGCGCACGCTGAAGTCGCGCTATCCGATCGCATTCCAAAATGAAGTCGAGTGGCTCGACCGCGCGATGCACGCGTCGCCGAACGACCGGCACTTTGCGATCGAGCGGAAAGACGATCGCTCGCACATCGGCAACGCGTCGATCCACGATATCGACTGGGTCTCGCGCGTGGCGTCGTTCGGCTTGTTCATCGGCGAGCCGACGGCGTGGAATCGCGGATTCGGCGGCGATGCGATCGCGACGCTGATCCGCTTCGCGTTCGAAGAGATGAACCTGCAGAAGCTGCGCATCCACGTGTTCGAGTACAACGAGCGCGCGAAGCATGTGCTCGAGGCGCACGGCTTCGTGCGCGAGGGATTGCTCCGCCGCGATTTTTATCGCGAGGGGACATATCACGACATCGTGATCTATTCGATCTTCCGGGAGACGAAATGAGTGAACGCAAGATTCGCGTGCTGATCGCGAAGCCCGGCCTCGACGGCCACGATCGCGGCGCGAAAGTGATCGCGCGCGCGCTGCGCGACGCGGGCATGGAAGTGATCTACACGGGCCTGCGCCAGACGCCGGAGCAGATCGTCGCGGCAGCGGTGCAGGAAGACGTCGACGCGATCGGCCTTTCGATTTTGTCGGGCGCGCACAACGTGCTGTTCCCCGAGGTCATGCGATTGCTGAAAGAAGAGGGAGCGGAGGCGATCATCGTCTTCGCCGGCGGCATCATCCCGGAGCAGGACATCCCGAAGCTCAAGGCGATGGGCATCCGCGAGATCTTCTTGCCGGGCACGCCGACGTCGGCAGCGGTCGAGGCGATTCGCAACGCAGTCGGTTGAATGTGGCACAGACACTCTTGTCTGTGCCGAGCGTGCACAGACAGGAGTGTCTGTGCCACATCGCTTCACCATCACACGCGACGCGCGCACGACGCGGATCGTCTTCGATGACGGCGGCATGAATCTGCTGTCGTCGGATGCGCTGCGCGAGTTGGGTCGCGTGGTTGCGGAGTTGCGCGGTTGCGAGTTCGTCGAGTTTTCCTCCGCCCGCCCCGGCCTCTTCGCGGCAGGCGCCGACATGGCGGAGATGGCTGCGTTCACCGCCGCGGATGCCGACGCGTTCTCGAAGCTCGGGCAGGATGTGATGAACGCGATCGAAGCACTTCCGGCGACGACGATCGCGCGCATCGACGGCGATTGCTTCGGCGGCGCGCTCGATCTCGCGCTCGCGTTCGACCATCGCCACGCGACGCCGCGCTCGCGCTTCGCGCATCCCGGCGCGCGCATCGGCATCGTCACAGGATTCGGCGGTACGACACGCTGGCGCAAGGTGATGACGCCCGCGGCGGCGCGGCAGTTGTTTCTCGCGAATCGCGTGTTCAGCGCGGCGGAAGCGTTGCAGATGGGGTTGGTGGATCGACTCTACAATTCCGATCCGCAATGAAACGAATCTGCGTTCTCCTTCTCTTCGCGCTCTTCGCCATCGCCGCGCACGCGGCGCCAAAGCGCTTCATTACCGAGACCGATCTGCTGCGCTTCAAGTGGATCGCCGATCCGCAGCTCTCGCCGGACGGCACGCGCGTCGCGTACGTGGTCGTGAGCGTCAACGAAAAAGGCGAAGGCTACGAGACCGCGATCTGGCTCGCGCCGGCGACGCCGAACGCGACGCCGCGTCTCGTCACGCGCGGTCCGCGCGACAGTTCGCCGCGCTGGTCGCCCGACGGCAAGACGATCGCGTTTCTGCGCGTCATCGAAAAAGAACCGGCGCAGATTTTTCTGCTGCCGCTCGATGGCGGCGAGCCGCGCGCGCTGACGTCGACGCCGAAATCCGTGAGCTCGATCGCGTGGTCGCCGAGCGGCGCGTCGCTCGCGTTCACGATGGCCACGCGGCCGGGCGATTTCGAGAAGAAGAAAGAGGGCGAGCGCGAGTCCGACGTCCGCGTGATCACGCAGGCTTCGTATCGCGGCGACAACGAAGGCTACGACGATCCGTCGCGCACGTCGCACATCTGGATCATCGACGCGAAAACTTCCGGCGCGAAACCGCAGCAGCTCACGAGCGGCGCGTTCGACGAGAACGACATCCAGTGGAGCCCCGACGGCGCGCGCATCTATTTCGTTTCGACGCGGGTGGCCGAGGCTTACTACGATCCGAATGATGCGAACGTGTATGCCGTGCCGGCGGGTGGCGGAGAGATCACGACGATCGCCGACATCAACGGACCGATTCGCGCGATCGCGCCGAGTCCGGACGGCAAGTGGATCGCGTTCGCAGGATTCGAGAGCGCGACGACGCGGTCGTACGACGAGACGGATCTCTTCGTCGCGCCGACAACAAAAGGCACAGCGCGCAATCTCACCCCAAACTACGACGGCGACGTCCTCGGCGGCATCACCGGCGACCAGCACGCACCGCGCGCGAATCGCGGTGCACGTCCGATGTGGAGCGCCGATTCGCGCACACTCTTCCTCACGACGGCGGCAAAAGGTGTATCGAATCTGATGCGTGTCGATGTCGCGAACGGCGCGATGACGCCGTGGACGCGCGGCGATTCGGAGACGATCACGTTCACGCGCAGCGGCGCGAAGACGATCGCGCTCGTGTCGACGCCGACGAACATCGGCGATCTCTTTTTGGTGGATGAGGCCGGCGCGCTCGCGCAGATCACGCGCGTGAACGCCGCGCTGTTCGACGAGCTCACGCTCACCGATCCCGAAGTGATCTGGTACGACAGCTTCGACCAGCGGAAGATCGAAGCGTGGGTTCAGAAGCCGCCCGATTTCGATCCGTCGAAGAAATATCCGTTGATTCTGAACATCCACGGAGGACCGCACGCCGCGTACGGCCCGACGTTCGTTCACGAGATGCAGTGGATGGCGGCGAAGGGCTACGTCGTGCTGTATCCGAATCCGCGCGGCAGCTCGTCCTATGGAGAAGAATTCGGCAACGTCATCCAGTACAAGTATCCCGGCGACGATTACAAAGACTTGATGGCGGGCGTCGACTTCGTGATCGCGCGCGGGTACGTCGATCCGCAGAAGCTCGCGGTGACCGGCGGCAGCGGCGGCGGCGTGCTCACGAATTGGGCGATCACGCAGACCGACCGCTTCGCGGCCGCGGCCTCGCAGCGATCGATCTCCGACTGGGCATCATGGTGGTACACCGCCGATTTCACGATGTTCCAGCCGCGCTGGTTCCGCAAGCGTCCCTGGGAAGACCCGCAGGAATTCGCATCGCGCTCCGCGCTGACGTTCGTCGAGAAAATCCACACGCCGGTGATGTTCGTGGAAGGCGAGTCGGATTACCGCACGCCACCCGCCGCCGGGGGCGAAGCATTGTTCCGCGCGCTGAAGTTCCTGCGCCGCCCGACGGTGATGGTGCGCTTCCCCTCCGAACCGCACGAGCTCTCGCGATCCGGAAATCCATGGCATCGCATCGAGCGCCTGCAACACATCGTCGGCTGGTTCGATCACTGGCTCCTCGGCAAGAAGAACGAGGCCTACGAGGTGGGAGTGCGGCGGCCATGAAGACTGTCTCAAGATGTGGCACAGACACTCCTGTCTGTGCGCACTCGGGAGACCGGAGCCCAGTGTGCATCGGCTCATCCGGGGCGGCGCGCACAGACAAGAGTGTCTGTGCCACATCTTGGAAGGCTTCCGGTCGCCAACGCACTCGTCGATTTCGACACGAGAAAAACAGGCAGGCATTCGCGACAGCAATCTGGAGTGCGGCGGCCATGCCGCCGCTTTGG
>DATKFO010000189.1:0-3461 GCA_035544355.1 Thermoanaerobaculia bacterium | reverse complement strand
GAGGTAAGTCGCCTATTTGTCCGGCCAGGTCTCGCCAGGAAAGCTTCACTTCCTCTTGCGTGATTGGAACATCCACGCCCGATGCGAATGCGTGAGCCGTTGCGGCTTTGAAGAGGTCCTGGACGGCTGACGCAAAGTACGACACAAGAAGCACCACACACTGGCTGAAAATGGTGCCGTAGTGTCTTTTCATGGAATCGTTCGCGCGTATGTTTTCGATGGCCGTGAGCCGATTTCGTACATCTTTGGCAGCCTGCACCTTCCCTGCTTCCTCGAGGCTTGCGATGATCGGATGCAAGTTCGACGTTGCAGTTACGAGGATTGCTTGGTCGAAATCAATGAGGCTGTCGACCGACCGGACGTTGGCTGTGAATGCCTTCGCGATTCGCTCGCACGCTTCTTTCATACGTGACGATCCAAAGCCGTATACACGCAGGGATCATGCGGATCTGCACGCCGCCTTTCGTGACGTCTCGTTGAACCCTTGATGCTCACGACGGCATGTAGTCCGGCTGCGGCTCGTAGTTGAAGAACTTCGTGATGTCGTGGCGGAACACTAGCTTGAAGTCGCCGATCGGGCCATTGCGCTGTTTGCCGATGATGATCTCCGCGATTCCCTTCTCTTCGGTCTCCTTGTTGTAGACCTCATCGCGGTAGATGAAACAGACGACGTCCGCATCCTGCTCGATCGATCCCGATTCGCGAAGATCCGAAAGCTGCGGACGGTGATCGCCGGTGCGCTGCTCCGGCCTGCGCGAGAGCTGCGACAACGAAATGAGCGGCACGTTGAGCTCTTTCGCGATCGCTTTCAGTCCGCGCGAGATCTGCGAGATTTCCTGCTGCCGCGATTCGACGCGTCCCTTCACCGACATCAGCTGCAGGTAGTCGACCATGATCATGTCGATGCCGGCTTCCATCTTCAGGCGCCGCGCCTTCGCGCGCATCTCGAGCGGATCGATGCCCGGCGTGTCGTCGATGAAGATCTTCGCCTTCGACAACCGCGCCGACGCCTCTGCGATGTCGCGCCAGTTGCGCTCCGACAACATGCCCGCGCGGATGAGGTGATTCGAAACACCCGACTCCGACGAGAGCAGACGCAGACCGATCTGCTCCTTCGACATTTCGAGCGAGAACACGCCGACGCCATACAACCGCTGCCCGCCCGACCGCGGCTCGCCGTTCTTGTCAGGGATGGCGATCGCCTCGGCGATGTTCATCATAAAACTGGTCTTGCCCATTGAGGGTCTCGCCGCGATGATGATCAGATCCTGCGGCTGAAACCCCGACGTGAATTCGTTGAAGCGGTCGTAGCCGGTCGGGATGCCCGTGATCAGCTTGCCCGCGCTGTGGATCTGTTCGATCGCGGTCATGTTCGCGCGCACGATGCGATCGAGCGCAACGAAGCCTTTGTCGGTGCTGCCTTCGGCGATTTCATAGAGCGCCTTCTCCGCGATCGTGAGCACTTCCGATGGCTCGCTCGGCGCGTCGAGCGCCGCGCGCATCACCGTGTTGCCCATCAAGATCAGTCGGCGCAGCATCGATTTTTCTTTGACGATGCGCGCGTAACGCTCGACGTTCGCGATGTCGGGGATGCCGTCGATCAGCGACATGACGTACGCGAATCCGCCGGCTTGATCGAGCTGCGCGTGTTTCACGAGCTCCTCTTTCAGCGTGAGGATGTCGATCTCGCGGCTCGCTTCGGCGAGCGCGCGCATCATCGCAAAGATCGTGCGGTGCGCGTCCTTGAAAAAATCTTCCGAGTTGACTGTCCCGATCACGCGATAGAACGCGTGGTTGTTGAGCAGGATTGATCCCAAGACCGCGCGTTCCGCGTCGGGACTCTGCGGCATAGGCCGGTCGAGTGCTACGTCGAGTTGAGCAACCGTCATCTGATGAAAGGAGGATGGATCTTACGGATGTCGTGCACAAGCCTCGGTGCTTGCGGATGTTCTTCCGCAGCTTTTCAACAGGCGCGAGGGGCCTCGCAAGTGGCCGCAAAACCGCGATCATGGGTTTTCCGCGCCTCGTAGAAAAGTTGCATTTCCTCACTTGACAGCCTTCGGGAATCCACGGGAGGTAGAGCTTCGGAATGACCGCTGCGCACGACCTGTTGGTCGGCGAACGCGGAACCTCTCGCCGGGAGCCGCGTCACATGCACGGTTTCGACCGGAGGAGATTCATGAATCGCAACGCTTTCATTCTCGTCGCCGCGCTCGCGGCAACGCCGCTCGCCGCGCAGCAGCCGGCCGCGAACGCGCAGCAGACCGACGCGCAGAAAATCGTCGCCGTGATCAACGGCGAAACGCTCACGAAAGAAAGACTCGACAGCCTCTGGAACAATCTCGGCGCGCAGATGCGCAAGCAATACGAGTCCACCGGCGGCAAGCAGGGTTTCCTCGAGAACTACCTCCGCAAGCGCCTCATGGTGCAGGAAGCGATCAAGTCCGGATTCGACAAGCGCCGCGACGTGCAGGCGCAGATCGACGCCGCGAAGGAATCGGTGCTCTTCGATCGCTACATCCGCGACGTCGTCTCCGCGCCGATCGTCACCGATGACGCCGTGCGCGAGTACTACAACGAGCACAAGGCGGAGTTCTTCACGCCGGAGAAAGTGAAGGTCCGCCACATCATCATCACGCCGCAGAAGGACACGAAGGAAAGCGCGCGCGAGAAGCTCGAGACGATCGCCGCCGAGCTTCACCGCTACATCGCGACGCCGACGGCCAGTCCCGAGGCGGCGCAGCAGATTCTTCTGTCTCGCTTTGCGAAAGCGGCCGAGCAGTATTCACAGGACGGCTCCGCGGCGCAGGGCGGCGACCTCGGATGGGTCGAGCGCGGAATGCTCGATTCGACGTTCGAAGAGGCCGCGTTCAACATGAAGAAGGGCACGATGAGCGGCATCATCGAGACGAAATTCGGCTATCACCTGATCTTCGTCGAGGACCGCAAGGCAGCCGACACCGAGACGCTCGATCACGCGAAGAGCGACATCCGCGAGTACCTGCTCTCGCAGCACGCGGCGCAGGTGATGGAGTCGGTCAACAAGTTGACGAACGAGCTGCGCACGAGCAGCAAGGTCCAGATCTATCCCGAGAACGTCAACTGACGAGCCGCTGCGCGAAGTAGCGGCGCAGGTAGATCAGGAACGCGAAGTAGCCGACCCACGTCACGAGCGTGAGCGCGAGCACGCGCGGATCGCGCGTGAGCGACGTCGCCGCGAGCGCGCAGCCGATCAGCTGCAGCAGGACGACGGTCCACCACGCCGATTCTTTCAGGCGATAGAGCTGCACCGCGAGCACGGCGCAGAGGATCGCAAGTGCGAGCAGGGTGAGTGCGGCCGACGCGCCGGTGAAGATCCGGCCGAACAGCGGCACGACGGGATCGGAGAGGCTCACGAGCATCCATGCGGCCGCGACTCCCATGACGATGACGAGCGCGAGCACCGGCGCGGGCGCGCGATC
>DATKFO010000188.1:0-2625 GCA_035544355.1 Thermoanaerobaculia bacterium | reverse complement strand
GACATCACCGATCGCACGCGCGTCGTCGACCGCGCCGAGTTCGTGCTGCCGATCGAACAGGCCGAGCTTGCCGGCGATCGCGTGATCGTGCGCGGCATCGACGGCTTCCGCATCTTCTCGATCGACGAGCCGTTCGCGCCGCAAGAGCTCGCGATGGTGCCGGTCAGCGAGCCGGGCGAGTTCGGCGCGGACACGCAGACGATCTACTTCGCGATGAACGGCACGCTGCAGAAGATCGACCTCGCAACGCCGGTCATCGAAGGAACTGACATGCGAGTGACCTCGCCGATGCAGCTCAGCGCCGTGAACGGCAAGATCGTCATCGCCGACCGCTACTCGCTCCGCATCTACGGTCCCGCGACCGCGCCACCCCCTCCGCCACCGCCCGCCAAACGCCGCAGCGCGGGGTCGTAACCGCCGCAAGCGCTTGTCTCACAAGGAATTCATTCGACTTTTTCTGATTTGTAAATGGCGTTCCCTGGGATCGAGACGTAGAGTGTTGAGCGGCCCGGAGATCCCTTTTTCACATGCGCCTTGCGGTCGTTACGTCACTCGCCGTCACTTTTTTTCTCGCCGCGTCGCCTTCGTACGCGGATGAGCCTCGCTGCAGCCAGGCCGCTCGCGAATGCGAGCAACAAATCCGTCACATGTTGTCCGGCCGCCGCTACCTCGGCCTGCAGATCGTCGAGCTCAAGCCTGGCGGGCTCGTCATCAAATCAGTCATCGACGACAGTCCCGCCAAGCGCGCCGGACTGAAAGAGAACGACCGATTGGTTGCCTGCAACAACGTCGATCTCAAGAAAGCGAGCGCGAAGGATTTCAAAGAAGTGCTCGCACGCGCGCGCTCCACCGGCACGCTGTTCATGATCATTCAGCGCCGCGGGGCTTATCGGAAGGTGGATGTGCGGCTGGAGCCGTACCCGAAGGAACAGATCGACAAGATCATCGCCCAGCACTTGCTGCAGAGCCACACGGCAACCGCGGGCGGTCAGTAACTGGCCTGAGGATCGATGGTTGGACGTTTTCTCGCGAAGTTGAAACAGATCGCCTTTCGCGGCGAGCGGCGAGATCACGTCTCGGTTCTCCTTCCGTTTCTCATCATCTCCGCCGGCCTCGGCGTGCTCGCGTGGCGCTCGTATCAACTGTCGCTGCGCATGGAGCAGGGCGCGAACACACTCGCGATCAACTACGCGAACTACGCCGCGGAGATCACCGCGAAACGCGTCGATGCCGCCACGCGCGCCGAGTTCACGCGCGCCGCGGATGAATGGCAGGGCATCGAAAAACACGGCGAGCCGACGTTCGCCGCATTGCGCGACTGGGTGACGAACTACGACTGGATCGTTTCCGCGATCTACGTTCCCGACTTCGATCCCGCGAGCTCGATCTACGTCAGCGAGATCCCGCCGAAGAACGACACGGCGGTGCATCTGTCGCGCGAGTTCTTCACGTCGAGCGGAACCGTTCGCTACGAATACGACGCGGCGCGTTTGCTCGCGCGCGTGCACAACGCCGTGCGCCTGCAACCGCTCGTGCGCGCCGACAACAACCTGCCGCAGCGCGCGGACGTCGTGCTCGTCACGAACATCCACCAGCAGTCGCTGCAGCAGGAAAAGGGCGGATTCGCGTACTTCTCGCCGCTCAGCGCGCCGCTCGATAAATTCGGCGTTCGTGCGGCCGTCCGCACGTCGTACATCGGCTCGGGCTGGGAAAATCAGCGCGTCATCAGCCTCTGGGTCACGTTCCTCGCTTTGTTGCTCACCGCGGCCGGCGCATACGTCGCGTGGCGCAGCATGAAGAAAGAAGCGGAGACGATGAACCTCCGCGGCGCGCTGATCGCCAACGTCTCGCACGAGCTCCGCACGCCGCTGGCGATGATCCGCCTCGGCGCCGAAACGCTCAAACACGCCGGTCCGAAGCTGAAGGAAAAGGAACGCTTCGAGATCGAAGAGCAGATCCTCCGCGAAGTGCTCCATTTGTCGCACCTCGTCGAGAACGTCCTCGACATCGCGCGCATCCAGCACCGCCACACCAAGGCGCTCGCGTTCACGCCCGTGCAGCCGCAGGAGCTCGTGCGCAGCCTCGTCTCCACGTACGAGTCGTGGATTCGCAGCAAAGGATTCGCCGTCACGGTCACGATCGACGAGACGGTCGAAGAGCAGATGTGGGACCGCGAAGCCGTGTCGCGCGCGCTGCTCAACCTGATCGACAACGCGATCAAGTATTCCGCGGACGACAAGCGCATCGACGTCGTGCTGAGCCAGACGCCGGACCACATCGTGCTCGGCGTGCACGATCACGGCATCGGCATCGATGCCAAAGACGCGACGAAGATTTTCGATCCCTACTACCGTGCGCAATTCTCCGATACACAAACGCGGCGCGGCGCCGGCCTCGGACTCACGCTCGTGCAGCAGATCATCGCCTCGCACGGCGGCACCGTCGAGGTCGATTCCGAGCCGGGCAACGGATCCACGTTCCGGCTCAAATTCCCGCGCGGCGTTTCCGAGCCGCGCGATTACGCGACCCTGATGTCGGCGCGAGAGGCGTTTTGAGTCGGTGGGCAGTAGGCAGCGAGCAGTGGGCAGAGAAACCTGAAGCGTGATTGATGCGTAGTGGGCTGTA
>DATKFO010000187.1:0-2000 GCA_035544355.1 Thermoanaerobaculia bacterium | reverse complement strand
GAGGGCGGCGATCGCGAGAACGACCACTCTGCGCCTTTGAGCCTGTGCGCCTATGAGCCTCGTCACTACCACCGCCCGTTCTCGCTCGCGAACATCACCTCGTACACCTTGCGCGCCCAGCTGCGCTTGCCGAACTCCACGCGCCCTTCCTGCTGCAGCCATTCGCGGATCGGAAGCGTGAAGCCGGTCTTGCGGCGTGCGCGCACGCTCTCCGGCAGGGGTGGCCGCGGTGCGTTGGCCAGGATCTGCTTTCCGCGGTCTTTGCGTGTCACGAGCACCGGCGCCACTTTGCGCAGGAGGTGTGCGTCGACGAGCGGGACGCGGACTTCGAGTGAATGAGCCATGCTGGCCCAGTCCATGTCGCGCAGCAGTTGATTGCGCAGATAGAGCGACGACTCGAGCGCCGCGACGCGCGCGAAGGGATTTCCCGGATCAGGCGTGACCGCTTTCTCGATCACGCGCAGCACGTCGAGCCGCTTCAAACCTTCGTCCGCGATTTCTGTTCCGAGTACGCTCGGCAGCTCCGACGCGAGAAAGCGTCCGCGCTTCACGAGATAGGCGCCGGCATACGACGAGCCGTAGCGGAGGATCTCGCCCATCTTCGGGCTGATGTGGCGGCTGCGTTTCGCAAGTGCGTTGTTCAGCCGATACACGCCGTCGCCGAGCTTCGGAACGCGCGAGAGCACCGACGTGATTGGCATCCAGCGGGGGATGTCGCGGAACGATGTGTATCCGCCGAACAATTCGTCGCCGCCGGTGCCCGAGAGCGCAACCTTCAATCCGACGTCGGTCGCGGCTTTGCTGATGAAATAGCTATTGAGCCCATCGATGGTCGGCTGATCCATCGCCGCGAAAATCTTCGGCAGCTCGGCGCGGAACTCGTCGAGCGTTAGATCGCGAATCGTGTGCGGCACGCCGTACTGCCGCGCGACCAGCTCCGCGAGCGGCGCCTCGTCGTTGTCGCGGCCGCGATATTCCGCGAAGCGCAGCGTCATCGTCTGCAGATCGGTCGCGCCACTTTCGCGCGCGAGGGCGACGACCGCGGTCGAGTCGATTCCCGCGGAGAGGAACGCGCCGACCGGCACGTCCGCGACGAGGTGATAACGAACGGATTCGAGCACTGCTTCATGTACGCAACTGCGGCGCTGTTCGTCGGTGAAGGTCTGCCGCGACTCGACGGCATCGCGCAGCGTCGCGGCGATCGAGAAGTACTGCTTCGCATCCCCGACGCCGTTTTCATCGACGTAGCAAAATGATCCCGCGGGAAGCGCGCGAATCGCGCGATACATCGTGAACGGCTCCGGCACCGTGCCGCGCAGAAAAAATCCTGCCGCGCCGGCGGGATCGAATTGCTTCGACACCTGTCCGCCCGCGATCAGCGCTTTGACCTGCGATGCAACGCGGATCGTTCCGCCGTCATCCGCGAAATACAGCGGCTTGATGCCGTACGGATCGCGCGCAAGCAGCATGCGGCGGCGACGCGCATCCCACAACGCGATCGCAAACATCCCGCGCAGTTCGCCGAGCATCGCCTCGCCCAGCTCGTCGTACAGCGCCAGCAGCACCTCGGTATCGGAGTGCGACGTGAACGTGCGTCCCTTCGCTTCGAGACGCGCGCGGAGCTCCTGATAGTTGTAGATCTCGCCGTTGAAGACGATCACGTTTTCATCGCGATGCATCGGCTGCGCGCCGGCGGGCGAGAGATCGATGATCGCGAGACGGCGATGTCCGAGGCCGATGCGAGTGTCGGGGGAGAGCCAGGCGTCGGCGGCGTCGGGGCCGCGCGAGCGCATGCATTCGCGCGTCGCGATCAGCTCCTCGTGATCGACATTCGGCGCGCTCGGTCTGTACGCGTAGATTGCGTTGATCCCACACATTTCGCGGAGTATACGAAGTGGCAGAGTTGCAGAGCTGTGCTTGCCGCCCCTCTGCAACTCTGCAACTCTGTCACTCTGCAACTATGGCGAAGCTAGGCATCGATCTGCAGGAAGGCTTCGAAA
>DATKFO010000186.1:0-9410 GCA_035544355.1 Thermoanaerobaculia bacterium | reverse complement strand
CGACTCTTCGTCCGAAACCTTCTTCGCGTGCCGCGCGCGGCCGAGCGACACATTGATCGGATTCGCGCGATCGAGAATCGGCAGCGCGGGACGCGCGCGCACGCCGAGCTGCGCGCGCGCCGTGAGCAGTCCGTCGTGCTCGGGCGCGACCTTCATCCCGTTCTCTGCGGTCTCGATCGCCTTCTTCCGATTGCCGGCGGCGACGTAGACCTTCGTCAAATTCATGTAGTGATCGCCGTTGTAGAACTCGAGATCGATCGCGCGCTTGCAGAGATCGATCGCCGGCTTGAATTTGCGTTGCACGAGCGCGAGCACGAGCCCGAAGTACGAAAGTCCGCTCGCATCTTTCGGCGATCGAATCGGCGGCACGTCCTCGGTGCCGTAGATGTCGATGAACAGCGTGAGCGCGCGGAGGTAGTTCTCCGTTTTCGTTTCGTAAATGGCCTCGTCGATTGCGCTCGCCGTGCGCACCATCAGATCGTCTCCCTCGCGCGGAGCCGGTGCACGAATCGCTCGATGCGCTCCTTCTCCTGCGGTGTTGCATTCATGAATCGCAGCCCGTACTTCGCCTGGGTTCCCGAAAACTCCGCGCGCAGCACTTCCGCCTCGAGCTGGAGCGGTTTCGGATCGCCCGGCAGATAGAAATGCAATCGCACGGATCCATCCTGCGGCAGCATCCGGTCGACTTCGAGCAGCATGCCGTTCGACGAGATGTTGACGCTGCGGCCGAGGACGAAGCGGCCGTTTTTCTCGAGCGAGACTTCGATCTTCGTGATCGTGCGCAGTTGCCGGCGCACCGGAATGGCCGTGAGCTTGCGGATCTTCTCGTCGAGCTCGTGGCGATGCAGCGGGCGGAAGATGATGTCGTTGCAGCCCGCGGAGAGACAGAGCTCGCCATGGCCTTGCTGCTCGCGATCGCACACGAGCAAGAGTGAGATCGCGCGCGTGGCGTCGTGCGCGCGAATCTCGCGGCAGAACTCGGGCGCAGTCATGTCGAAGAGGTCGTAACCGAAGATGATCAGCTGCGGTTTCTCCGCGCGCGCTTTGTCGAGACCTTCCGTTCCGGCGAGCGCGGTCACGATCATCGTCTCGCGGCGGCGGAGGATCGTTTCCTGAAACATCAACGCGCCGCGGGAGTGATCGACGAGGAGGATGCTCCCCAGAATTCTCGACTTCGTCATGCCGCGGTGATCTCCCGCAGCCGCGCGACGGCGCGCCGCAGATCGGCGGCGAGCAGCGACGTATGTTCTTCCGTGTTGGATTTGCCGAGGCCGATGCGGATCGAGCCCATCGCCCGCGGTTCGGAGACGCCGCATGCAACGAGCACGCGCGATGGACCGCGCTCGCCCGCACTGCACGCCGACCCCGTAGAAAGTGAAAAACGTTTCATGGCGAGGATCAACGACTCCGCATCGATCCGATCGAAACTGACGTTGAGGTTTCCGGGCAATCTTAACTCGGGACCGTTGATCGAAACGTCCGGAATTGTGGCGAGGAGCTGATTCCGAAGGCCATCGCGCAGCGCAGCGAGCCGCAAACCCTCGGCATCCATTTCTTCGGCGCGGAGCTGCAATGCCGCCGCCAACCCGATCACGCCGGGCACATTGACGGTCCCGGAGCGGACATTTCGCTCCTGCCCGCCGCCGACGATGAGCGGATGCATCCGCGTCCCGCGACGAACGAAGAGCGCACCGATCCCCTTCGGCCCATAGATCTTGTGCGCCGAAAGCGATGCGAGATCGAGCAGGGAGAAATCGACCGGAATCTTGCCGACGGCCTGCGTCGCATCGGAGTGAATCAGCACGCCGCGCTCGCGGCAGATCGCGGCGAGCTCGCGAATCCGTTCGATCGTGCCGATCTCGCCGTTCGCCCACGCGATCGAAACGAGCTTCGTGTTCGGCCGCAACGCATCGCGCAGCTGATCGGGATCGACGAATCCTTCCGCGTCGGGCTTCAGAAACGTAACGTCCGCGCGCTCGGCCGGGACGACGATCGACTTGTGCTCGATGAGACTCGTAACGACATGCTCGCCGGGCCGCACGAGATTGAGCGCGATGTTGTTCGACTCCGTCGCGCCGGCCGTGAAGTAAATCTCCGGCGGAAGCACACCAAAGAATCGCGCGACCGCAATGCGCGCATCTTCGACCGCAGTCGACGCGCGCCGCCCATGCGCGCTCGTGATCGCCGCCGGATTGCCGAAATTCTCGGTGAAAAACGGCAGCATCGCCTCGATCACGCGCGGATCGCACGGCGTCGTAGCGTGATGGTCGAGAAAGATCGGCAATTCCACGCGACGATGATACCTACCGCGCGGGGCGTTCCCTTTCCTCGCGATTGCGGCGAGCGATTTCGAGATTGAGCTTCCAGCGGTTGAAGTAATCGTCCGTCATCTCGATCGCCGTCACCGGCACGCTCTTTGCCGTCTGCTGATGCACGACCGTGAACACGAGCCGCTGCGCCGGCCGAATGCGCCCAAGAAACTCGAGCATCTCGAAATCATCGCGAAACCGCAGCGGCTTGCCGTCGATCTTCGTGATCACGTCGCCGACCGCGAGACCCGCGACATCGGCAGGACTGCGCGGCACGACGATGCGCAGTTGCAGCCACTGCTGGCCCGCATCGCGGTGGTAGGTGTAGCCGATGCCGAGCCATCCGGGGTGGGGCGGTGGTGTTTTCTCTGCGGCGACGAGGTTGAACGCGACCAGCAGAAACAAGACGATCGGTTTGCGCATCACTTATCTCCCCTCGGCCCACTGCGTCGCGTCGACGACGGTCGTCGCGCCGGCTACGACAGTGCGCGTGACGCATCGGTCGTTGATCGAGAGAGTCGGACACAACGTGTACTCACCCGGCTCCACGTCGATCACGATGCCGCCCGGCGCAAGCCACGGAGGCGGACCCGCAAATTCGCGCAGCATGCGAAGAACACCGAATGAGCCCATCGCACCTTGATGGTGGACGATTGGCCAAAACAGGTTCTCCCCCGAATGAATCGCAAGCTTCCCGGCGATGTCGCTCACGGTGACGCTCACCGAATTGTCGTCTCGTGGAAGCGCGACCTGCGTCAACGTGAACGGAACACCCGGCGCATACGCCGAGAGATGAACATGATCGATCGTCGCCGGCACCACGATCGTGAACCGCCCGTTTGGGCCGCTGACCGCCGGCCGCGGAATGCCAAGGAGCGGATTCCAGTAGCTGATCTGAGCGCCGGCGACAGGATGACCCGACGTCGTCGTCAGAACGGTCGTGATTTTTCGCAACTCGCGCAGCGTCAGCGTAATCTCTGATGCAGCATCAGCGTCGATCATCACGTTGACGCCACCGGACTCCGCCGTCTTCGTCACCGCTTCGAGAAGTGCAGAGCCTTCATCGAGTCCGATCAGTTCAAACTCTCCGTCATCATTCGTTCGCGTGTCGGTCGAAGGAACGCCGGCTTGCGTGAACCGGATCCCCGCTTTCATTGGATGGCCGCTTTCGTCGACGACTTTCCCAAGAACGCGCCCGCCGGGTAGCTTGATCTCGACGCGAGCGCGCTCTTCACCATCACGGCGACGAATGAGGACCGGCTTCACGAGAAGACTCTGGTACGAGCCAACAGGCTTCACGTCGACGTTCCACTTTCCTTCGCTCGCGAGAATGCATTCGAAATTTCCGTCGTCGTCCGTTTCGACACGCGCGCCGTCGCTGGTCAACGACCAGAGTCGCACCTTCGCGCGAAGCGGTTTGTCGCCGACGAGCACTCTTCCGGTGACGGGCACTGCGAGAATGGCAATCGGAATGACCGGCATGTCGGGCTCGACTTCGATTTGATGCCGCTCGAACGCTGTGCCGCTCTTGTCGAGGATACGCACGTAATGTGATCCCGCCTCGACATTCCCGCTCGTCCATTCGCCGCGCTCCGACACGGGTCCCGATGCGACGACCGAGGACACGCTGGACATCGGCACGAATCGTTCGAGTCGCACGGTCCATGGATTTCCGTTCGGATCGACCGGAGGACTGACGAGCAGCTCGACACGCGCAAGGGGCCGCAATTGCAGCGGCGTTTCGAGCACGTACTCCCGCAGCTTGGCGACGACGAGACTCGACATTCGCGCCGGTGTCGCGCGCTCCGCTTCCGCGACGATCGAATAAGTGCCTGCAGGAACGTTCTTGAATTGAAAGAAGCCGCGTGCATTCGGCTTGACGCTGTCGCGGTACGCGTCCGCAACGAGCTTCACGGCGGCGGTCCGGAGATCGAATCCTCGTGTTTCGGTTTCGATCCAGCCCGCGATCGATGCGCCGGAGGAGAGGGAGACATCGCCGAGATCAAGCGTTGAGTTCGACGCAAGATCCGCTTCCCAAACATAGAACGGGGCGACGCCGGCTGCTTCGAGTCTGAAGTCGATTCTCGCCGCGGGCAGCTCGCACGTGAAGCGATCTGCCGTAACACGACACGTACGTGTCACTGCTTCGCCGGCGCCCGGCGGCGTGAATCGAACCGACAATGAACGTGGCGCGGGAGCGCCGGATATTCGAATCCGTCCGGTGATCTCAGCAGCGCGCGTCGAACCCGTCGCGAACGCGAGGATCAGTGCGATCCATGTGCGCAACATGGACGTGATCACGCCATGTAGCACATGTTTCCGAACCTGCAGGTCGTGTGACACTCCTGTCCGGCGCCCGGCATCCGCCAGCAACGAGTTTCGACCGAGCATGGATCGAATTCGATCCACTGCGGATTCGTGTAGACATGTGAGTCCTTACAGACCCAGACGTCGTCGAGACCCAACACGCACGCCATGCACTCGCCGAACGCCGGCGCTACCGACGACAGAACGAGAATCACGACCAGGGTGATGCGCATCCCATACTGACGCATATAAGCTCCGCCTTCCGTATTGCGATAAGGCAAATCTTACGGCCGTCAATAAAGCGTCGTCAATGCCGCCGGCGTCGCCGTTTGCGCGCTGTCGCTGGCGCGCTTTCGTCGCCTGCACGCTTCGCGCGCTGGGCGAAGGATTGCCATTGGCGGAAGACATCCACATTGCGGCCGGACGATAGTGCGTAGAGCTCGAGCAGGGCGAGGGCGTCATTGAACGGCTCGCGGAAGACGGCGCGGAATTGGGCGCGGCGGTCGCTGGGCGGTTCGAGCAATCGCCATAACGTTTCAAGCGCTTGTTCGATTTGATGGCGCGTTCCTGCCGCCAGTGCCATGCGCGCGCAGAGCGGCTGGATGAGATCGCGGATGAAGACGATCACGTCGCTGATGCGCATCTTCCCTTCGCGGCGCTCGTTCTCTTTCTCCAGCTCGTCGATCACCCACGGCAGCATGAGCACCGAGAGGGACACGGCGTCGGAGATTTTTCGCCCCGCCTGCACGGTGCGATCGAGGACCTCGAGCATTTTCCAGAAGTACGGTGCGCGATCGCCGGAGATCGCGTTCACGATCTCAGGCAGCAGCGGCTCGAGCTGGCCGGTGTCGACCATCAAGCGGAACGCGCCGCGCGCCCACCCGCGCCGCAGCAGTTCGAGAATCTCTTCCGACACGCGCGGCGGCGACGCTTTGAGAATTTCGTTGCGGTGGCGAAGGATCGCGTCGTACGTCCCGCGCTCGATCTCGAATCCGAGCCGCGAGGCGAATTCGATCGCTCGCATCATGCGGACCGGGTCTTCGCGGAAGCGCACGTCGGGATCGCCGATGATGTGCACGCGGCCGTGGCGCAGATCGTCGAGTCCGCCGACGTAATCGATCACCGAGAAATCGGCGATGTTGTAGAAGAGCGCGTTGATCGTGAAATCGCGGCGCCGCGCGTCCTGCAGCGGCGAGCCGAACGTGTTGTCGTCCGTGATCAGAAAATCTTCCGCCTCATCCTCGGCCACCGCGACCCGCTCCGGCTCGCGGCGGAACGTCGCCACCTCGACGATCTGATCCTGAAAGATGATGTGCACGAGGCGGAAGCGGCGTCCGATGATGCGGCTGTTGCGGAACAGGCGCCGCACTTCGTTCGGGTGCGCGTCGGTCGCGACGTCGAAATCCTTCGGCGTTCGCGACATCAGCAGATCGCGCACGCTGCCGCCGCAGAGATACGCGCGGTATCCGCTGCGATGCAGGCGGTACAGAACCTTGAGCACGTTTTCGGGAATGCTGCGGCGCGAGATCGGGTGATCGCTCCGATCGACGATCACTCCCTCGGGCTTCGCATCGGGAGGATGCTCGTCCCCTGCCGGCGTTGCTGCCGGATCACTCGTTTCCATACTCGCTCACGCCGGGCGTGAAGTGATAGCTGCTGTCGACGATGTAGAACATCCGCTTCCACCGCGTCTTCGGGATGAAGTACCACAGCACCTTCCCGAGCTCTTTCACGCGCTCGATGTTCGGCGCGTCCTGCGGCGGCGGTTTGAGATCGAACGACCAATAGACCATGAACGCGCGCCCTTTGATCATCGAGCGCGGCACGTATCCCCAGAAGCGCGAGTCGTGCGATTGATCGCGATTGTCGCCGAGGGCGAAATACTGATCGGGCGGGATCACGGTGGGTTGCATCTGATCGCGCTGCCGGTACGGATCGGGAAGGTCGTCGGGATACGTGCGCGCATCGGTATGCACGACATACGGCTCGTCGAGCGGCTTGCCGTTGATGGAGACGACTTTGTCTTTGATGGAGACCGTTTCGCCCGGCAGTCCGATCACGCGCTTCACGAAATCCGTTTCGGGCTGCAGCGGATAACGAAACACGATGATGTCGCCGCGGCGCACTTCGCGCATCGGCACGAGCTTGGCCAGCGGAGTGTGGCTGTCGGCTCCATAAATGAACTTGTTGACGATGATGTGGTCGCCGATCTTCAGGTTGTCTTCCATCGAGCCCGACGGAATCTTGAACGCCTGAAACGCGAAGATGCGCGCGAAGTTGACGAAGATGACGGCGATGAGAAACGCTTCGTAGTACTCGCGAACGGTGGATTTCTTGTAGTCAGCGGCTGCTGCCATTGAGTGAGGAAGTTCCCTTCAGCTGATCGGCGATGAAGCCGGCAGCAAATGATTCTACGACAGCGGGCGGCGCGGCCACGACGCGCCCGTCCACACGGTAGCGTCCGGCGGCGAGCGTCGGATCTGCGGTGATGCGAGTTTCGTTGGCCGTTGGGCGTTGGCCGTTGGCCGGATTGACGATGAAGACTTTGGTCATGTCGATCCATTGCGTCGCGCGCGCGGCGCTCCAGAATGCGCTGTCGGGCTCGCGTGTCGTGACCACACACGCTGCGCGCACGCGTTGCAACAACGCTCCGCGCGCGTCGTTCCACACGTTGCGCTCCGCTGCGATCCAGACGATGAGCGGCAAGCGCTCGTTGTAGCGAAGAGACGATGGACGCACGATCAGCGCGTCGCTCGCGAACGGCTCGACTTCGACATCGAGCTTCACCCCTGGCGGTACGGTGACGCGCCGCTCTTCGCCGCCGTAGCGCAGGTTCTCGACGCGATCGGAGGCGTCGACGCTGTCGAGCGCGACCGAATAGTGCTCTGCGGCCGGCTCCCACTCGAGCGCGTGCAGCGTCGCATTCGGAAACCCGACGTCGAGGCGAAACGCCGTCGGGATGTGCACGGTGCGCACGACGTCGCCCGCGCGCCCGCGCACGAAGTAGCTCACTTTGTTGCCGCGCGGCGCCCATTGCACCGCGACTTCATCCGCGGGATCGGTCGGAATCCAATGGATTTCGCTGCCATCGACGGAGACGAGTCCGACGTCGAAGTTGTCGCCGCGCTTCGCCGAGAACACGACTTCTTTCCGTTCCAAAGACACATCGAACGAGTCGATCGCCGTGAAGGTTTCGGTCAGAACTTTCCCGCCGTTGAGGATGCGGCCCGCGTCGACGTGAATCGCGCTCGTCTCCGGTTTCGCGGCATGCGTCGTCACCGAGTGTCGCGGCGCGACTGGCACGCTCAGCCATGCGCCGGGAATCCGCAATGTCGAGCTCGCGCAACCGGCGAGCAGGGTCAACAGAAAGAGCTTCCGCATCGGCGGCGCATTATACGAGTGCGCCATAAATCATTGAAAGAAAAGCGCAAAACCGTTGGCCATCACGTTGCAGATAACTTCTCTATGGATCTGCAAAAGAACCTCATCGAATCGGGCAAGCAAGGTGGCAAACAGAAGCGTTTGCAGGCCTCGTTCGTCTCGATTGTCATCCACGCAACATTGATCGGTCTCGTGATCTACGCAGGCGCACACGCCGTGCACCGCGTCGATGCCGAGGAGCCGATTCGCGCGTTTGTGACGCGCGGTGCGGCCCCGCCGCCTCCGCCGCCTCCTCCTCCGCCACCCGCGGGTGGCTCGAGCGCGCCGAAGGCGACTCCGAAGATCGAGCAACCCAAACCGATCGTGCAGCCAACGCCGATCGTGCAACCCACTCCACGGATCGAGCCTCTGACGCCGATCCCCACGATCGAGCCGCTCCCCGACCCAACTCCGCAGCTGCCGGCGGGCGCAGGAACGAGCACCGCACCGGCGGATAGCGCAGGCGTGACGGGCGGAGTGCCCGGCGGCGTCGCGGGTGGTGTGGTGGGCGGCGAAGTGGGCGGAACCGTCGGCGGCACGGTGGGCGGTGAGAAGGGCGGCGTGATCGGCGGAACGCTCGGCGGCACCGTGGGCGGAACGGGAACCGGGACGGGCGGCGAAGGCACCGGTGGCGACGCGGCGCCGGATACGCCGTTGCGCGTCGGCGGCGACGTGAAAGCGCCGGTCGTCACGAAGAAAGTCGAGCCTGATTACACCGAGGGTGCGCGGCGCGCGCGTGTCGCGGGCGTCGTCGTCGTCGAGGCGATCATCAACAAAAACGGCGAAGTCGAGAACGCACGCGTCATCAAAGACCTCCCGATGGGTCTTTCGGAAGCAGCAATTCGCGCAGTCAGGCAATGGCGCTTCAAACCGGGCACGCTCAATGGGCAGCCGGTCGCGGTCATCTTCAACTTGACCGTCACATTCCGCCTCGGCGACGCATAACCGCGACGCGTTGTCGCAACGCGTCTTGTGACCGACGACACGACGTACGGGCGCACACAATCGCCTCGTGTGCGCGAAGCCCGTGAGTCGTGCCGCCGGGCACTACGCTCAGCGGAACCGGAGCGTAATTTCCTCTCCGAACCACTGGAGAGGAAATATGAAGAGAGCTCCGGCCGTGATGATGATGGCACTGCTCGTCGCCGTCCTCATCACAATACCACTCGCCGCACAGAAGAGCCGCGCCGTCAGCGGCGCACCGCAGATCGCAAGCGGACTCACACGACTGCAGGCCACCTACGGCGCAGAAGAACTGTCGAAGGGCGTCTACATCGGCACCGAATTCTGCCTCGCCTGTCACAAGAGCATGGCCACGTACAAAGACACGAACCATGCGAGCTTCCTGCGACGGCCGCTCAAAGAATTCTCGCT
>DATKFO010000185.1:0-3606 GCA_035544355.1 Thermoanaerobaculia bacterium | reverse complement strand
CGTTGCCGTGGTTCTCGCCGCGGCGGCGCACCGTCATCTTCTTCGACGAGCTGCGCGTGAATCGCACCCTGCGCAAGATTGCGAAGCGCGCGCCGTTTCGCTTCACGATCGATCGCGCGTTTCCCGACGTCATCCGCGCGTGCGCCGATGTGCCGCGGCCCGATCAGGACGGCACGTGGATCGCGCCGGAGATCATCGACGCGTACATCCGATTTCATCACGCCGGCGATGCGCACAGCGTCGAGGCGTGGGACGGCGACGAGCTCGCGGGCGGTCTCTACGGCATCGATTCCGGCGGCGTGTTCACCGGCGAGAGCATGTTCCATCGCCGGAGCGAAGCGTCGAAGCTCGCGCTGCTGTTTCTCATCGAGCATCTGCAATCGCGCGGCTGCGCATGGATCGACTGCCAGGTGATGACGCCACACATGAAAGTCCTCGGCGCACGCGACATCACACGTGCGCGATTCCTCGACATGCTTGCCGAAGCGCAGGCGCGCGGCGCAACGCTGTTTTAGGAGTGCGGCGGCAAAGCCGCCGCTTTGTGATCCGGATCAGAAAGCGGTGGCTTTGCCACCGCACTCCTAGACCAGACCCGCGACGCGGCATTGCTCGCGCCACGCATCCGCGGACAACTCGCCGCGCATGAGGCGCGGCATCACCTCGAAGGGATCGATGCGCTGCTCTCCGTTCGCGAACACGATCGGCCGGCCGGGCGCGGTGTCGCACGCCCAGCCCGCGTCGAACAAACGCGTTGCGAGCGCGCAGCCGACGAGCGCCGTCGCCACCTGCGTTCGCTCGTTCACCGGCACGCCGACGAGCAGCAGCTTGCCGGCGAACACCGGCATCGCGGCGGCGAGCGTGCCGAGGTCGGGCCAGACGATGTCGCGTAACACCTTTTCTTCTTCCGCGATCCGCTCACGCCAATTCGGCGCGAACACTTTCGTGACCGCGTCCTGCCACGGCAAATCCTTCAGCGTGGGCGCGAGCACGGGATCGATCGCTGCGAGCATGCCGCGCTCGATCTCGTCGACGTCGCGCAGCAATGTGATCGCGAGAGGCTCGTCGGGTGTCGTCTTTCCGGGCGGCATCGCGCGCAGCACGCACACGCGCTCGCGCAGCGGCGGATGGCTGTCGTAAACATCCGCCTCCCCTTCCTTCATCTCGCGATCCACGTCCTCCCGCAGCGCCTTCGCAATCTCCTCGGTCTCGAGAAACTCGCGGAAGCCCGACGCGATCGGCGGCTTGTATCCGCCGCTGAGCACCGGCGTGACTTCGTTCCTCCAGTACGCACCGAACGCGCGCGCCGAGCGATGCGTCGCTGCGAGTGCCTCGGCGAGATTGCGTGCGCCCGCGACCGTCGCGGCCAATCGATCCGCCGCGATCTCCTGCGCGCGCGAGATCGCCTGCGTCACGCGCATGTAGAACTTGCCGTACCAGAGAAACGGCTTGTGGATCAGATTCGCATGCTCGGCGAGGCTGTCGATCGTGCGGCCGATCGCTTCGCGCGTGCGATACACCCACGGCGGGAGCGCGGTGTCGCCGCCGTGATAGTGGCCGAACTCGTGCGCGATGATCGCGCGAAACTGCGAGCGCGTGACCGCTTGCAGCAGCGGCAGTCCGATGCCCATCACGCGCCGCGTGCCGACGCCCATCGAGCCGCCGCGATGCGCGACCCACGCGTTCACGTCGGGAATCACATAGAGCTCATCGGGCATCGCCTGCTTCGTCGCGTTCGCGACATCGCGAATCACGCCGAACAACTCCGGCTGCGTCGACTCGAAGAGTTGCGGCCCCGGCGCCTCGAAGCGATCGCGCCGCGGAATGAGCGATTTGAGAATCAGAAACGCGACGACGCCGCACCACGCGACGAGGCGGAAGTGCACGCCGTGGCCTTTGGCGATGTCGACCCACGCGATGCCGATGAAGATTGCGGCGATGCCGAGGGCGAAGGCGTAGAAGCCGATCATCAGGAGGATCGCGATGACGGCGCGGAAACGGAGGTTCATGGTGTCGTCCTGGCTCCGGGAATGAGTCCGAGTGGTCGCTTGATCAGACGATCGGCGTACTCGCCATGTTCTGCATCGAGCAGCAGCGTGAGCTCGAACAGACGCGCGAGGCGATCGACCCAGCCGCGCGCGTCGCGTTCGTCGAGCGATGCGAATGCGTTCGCGAGCGCGTCGGTCTCGCGCGGGAATTGCGTACGCGTTCGCGCGAAAATCAACTCGTACGTCGCTTCCTTTTGCGCGACACGCAGCGCGTCGAGCACGAGAATGTTCGTCGTCCCTTCCCAGATCGGCAGCACCTGCGCGTCGCGCAGGAGTCGCGGCAGCGGCGACTCTTCGATGTAGCCGTTGCCGCCGATGAGCTCCATCGCTTCGGAGACGCACGGCACCGCGAGCTTGCCGGTGACTGCTTTCACGATCGGTGTGAGCAGGCGCAGAAGTTTCGCTGCATCCGCGTCGCCGGCGTCTGCGCGTGCGAGCAGTTCGACGGCTTCGAACGTCAGCAGCAACGCGCCGATGTGCTCCGCCTCGAGATCGAAGAACGTTTCCTGCGCGAGCGGCCACTCGATCACCGGACGTCCGAACGCGTAGCGCCGCTCGATGTAGTGGCGCGCTTCGTACACGGCGCGTCCGATCGCGGCGACCGATGCGACCGCGTTGTAGATCCGCGAGAGATTGAGCATGTCGGTCATCGCAGCGAAGCCGCCGACTTCTTCCGCGACTGCGTCGGTTAGCGTGACCTCGCCCGTCGCCATCGAGCGCGTGCCGAATTTGTCTTTCAGTCGCTCGATGCGAACACCGGGATTGTCGCGAGTGAGCAGGAGAAATGTGCGCAACCCTTTCGTGCCCGCGCCTTCAACGCGCGCGGTGACGAGCACTGCCTGCGCGTCGACATTCGAGCAAAACCATTTGTGTCCATCGAGGCGCCAAGTTCCATCACTCGCTTTGCGTGCGATCGTTTCATTCGCGCCGACATCGGAACCACCCGCGCGCTCGGTGAGAAACATCCCGCCGGTCCAGAGCGTCGCAGGATCCGTCGACGTGAGATGCGGCACGACGCGCATCACCTGCTCGTGCGTTCCGTGCCGCGTCAGCACGCGCGCGACGCCGTCGGTCATGCACAGCGGGCAATACAACCCCTCCTCGGCCATCGCGAACAACTAGCCGAGCGCATAGCCGGCGATCGGCGCGACCGCGGAGTGCTCGTGCGTCTCGTACTTCATCGCGATCATGCCGGAGCCGTAGGCGATGCGCTCCATCTCGCGATACGACGGGTGATACTCGACGCGGCTGATGCGCTCCCCGCGCGCGTCATGCGTGACGAGGCGCGGCTGCTCGCGATCCGCGATCGCCGCGAGCGGAGCGACTTCTTTCGCCGCGCGCTCGCCCATCGCGATCAGCTGCGGCTCCGCCCACGCATACGCCGCCTCGGAGAGCTTGCGCTTGCACAGCGCGCGAAATTCGGGGGAAGCGTCCCAATAGGATTGGGAGGGAGGTTCGGGGATGTACGGCGCGGACATCGCGGGAAGGATACAGGTACGCGGGTCCTCGGGTTCGCGGGTCCTCGGGGGTTACCGAGTTGCTAAGTACAGATTCCCGGAAT
>DATKFO010000184.1:0-2796 GCA_035544355.1 Thermoanaerobaculia bacterium | reverse complement strand
GCGTCACGCACGTTTACTTCGGCGCCGCAAACCGCTCACCGATGCGCGAACAACTGCGCGCGGGCGTGGCACCGGTCTACGACGTCGATGGCGTAACGATCTACGCGATCACGCTGCCGAGCCAGAACAGGAAGGCGATGGCTGCGGCGTATGGAGCGAATCTCTTCATGCGCGCCAGTTTGCCAACGCGATGACCCAAGGACCGTGTTTGATGATCCCCGCATCGCGTGATAGTTGTCACAGCGTGACTTTCCTGGCCATCGCCCTTCTCGCGAGCACGCTGAATGCGGCGCCGCTCGCCGTCGATCGCGCGCATCGCGAGATCCGCATCAACGCCACCGTCCAGCCCGACGCGATGGATCGCATGTTTGGCGTGAACGGGCATCACGCGATCGTGTGGCGCGAAGGGAAGTCGCAGCGCAACGCGCTCTTCGTCAGCGATGCGAGCGATCACGAAGTGCGTGTCGCGCTGAATTCGCTTGGCGCGCGTGCTGGCGAAAATCTCACGGCGGATTCGTGGAACAAACGCGATGACGCGACGAGCGCCGAGCCCGACAAGCGCGTCGAAGGTTCGCTGGTCGATGTCTTCGTCGAATGGCGCGGCTCGAAGGGACGCATCCCGCTCGCCGAGCTCATCGCGGAAAAGGGACGCGCGAAACCGCAGCTCGATTTCCGTTACGGCGGCAACGAGCGCTATCAGAAGGAATTCAAATCGGGATGCATCGTCTGCCTCTACTCCTGCCCCGGCGGCGCGATCGGAAATCACGCGCACCCGATCCGCGACTCCGTGCGCGACGGTGTGGTCTATTCTTCGCTTGCCAACCGACTGCCCCCGGCGGGATCCCGCGTCACCATCATCCTGAAGTTACGTTAGGAGATACACGAAATGAAGAAACTCGTTTTCCTTGCAATCGCTCTTCTCGTCGCAGGCGGCTGCGCATCCTCGAAGCTGCCGTCCGCATCCACGACGTTGTCGTCGACATCCGGCTCGACTGCAAAAGGAACGGTCACGTTCCACCAGCTCAAGACCGGTCAGGTCGAGATCACCGCAACGCTCACCGGCGTGCCCGCGGGCGTGCACGGTTTTCATCTGCACGACAAAGGCGATTGCGGCGACAACGGCAATGCCGCCGGCGGTCACTTCAATCCGACGAGCATGCCGCACGGCGCGCCTGACGCGACCTCGCATCACGCCGGCGATTTCGGCAACGTGAACGCGGACGACTCCGGCAACGTGAGCGTGACGCGCACGGTCTCCGGGATCACGGTGACCGAGGGGCCGAATTCGGTCGTTGGGCACGCGGTGATCCTGCACGGGAATCCCGATGACCTGACAACGCAGCCGACCGGCAACGCGGGTCCGCGCATCGCGTGCGGCGTGGTGGCGTTGAATCCCTAGAGCAACCCGAACTCGCGCATCCGCCGCCACAACGTTGCGCGGCTGATGCCGAGGGTTCGCGCGGTGTCTTCGCGGCGCCAGCGGTTCGATTCGAGAGCAGCGCGCAGACGTTGCAGCTCGCTCTGCTCCTCGATTTCGACCGCCGCCGCGGCCGCGGGCTCACCCGCGAGCTCCGCCGGCAAATCTTCGGGATGGATGATCTGCGTGCGCCCAACCGCGACCGCGTATTCGATCGCGTTCTCGAGCTCGCGCACATTTCCCGGCCACTTGTAGTTGAGCAGCACGCGAATGGCCTCGGGCGCAAAACGAAACTGGCGTCCGTGCCGGTCGCCGACGCGGCGCAGCAGGAATCGCGCGAGCGGCTCGATGTCTTCGCGACGCGCGCGCAGCGGCGGAATCTCGATCGGCACGACGCGTAATCGATAGTAAAGATCGTCGCGGAACAAGCCACGGCCGACGGCTTCGCGCAGATCGATGTTGGTCGCGGCGATCACGCGCGCTTCGCTCACGCGCGGCGTTCCTTCGCCGGCGCGCTCGAACATATGCTCCTCGAGCACGCGCAGCAATTTCACTTGCAGCGGCGTGGGAAGCTGCGCGATCTCGTCGAGGAAGATCGTCCCCTGCGATGCGAGATCGAAGCGGCCAACGCGATCGCGCACCGCACCCGCGAATGCGCCGCGCATGTGCCCGAACAATTCGCTTTCCATCAGCTCGGCGGGAAGCGCGCCGCAATTCACCGCGATGAATGGACCACGACGCCGCGGCGAATGCTCATGAATTGCGCGCGCGACGGCTTCTTTTCCCGTACCGCTCTCGCCGGTCAGCAACACGGTCGCGTCGCTGCCTTGCAGGTTCTCGATCAACTGGAAGATGCGCGCCATCGCTGACGAACGCGCGATGAGTCCGGAAAACACAGTCGGCGCCGACGAGGTCGACGCGTGATCTTCTTCCGCGGAGCGCAGCACGATGATGAACCGCACGACGTCGCCTTTGAACGCAGCAGCGGTGATCGCCATCGGACGAATTCCGTGTGATGTCGCGAGCAGCGCGCGCCATCCCTCGCCGCGCTCCCCGGCGACGAGCGCTTCACGCAGCGGAGCGCCGGGACCGAAGAGCTCGCGGCCGAGGATGTCGGCGACGGGGCGGCCTTCGAGCGGGCCGATCGCGTCGCCGTCGATCGCTTCGCGCAATCCCGGCGACGCGTGCACGACGCGAAACAGCTCGTCGAGACAGAGCAGATAGCGACCCAGCGACGCGAATACGGCGTCGACCGCGATCTCGGAATGCGGCGCGAGCGTGGTCATGCGCGCAAGCCTGCGCGAGGCGCCGCACCGCGTCTGTGATTCGACGGAAGGATGGATGTGATGCCTGTCACCCACCCATCCCGTGCCCGTGCC
>DATKFO010000183.1:0-3671 GCA_035544355.1 Thermoanaerobaculia bacterium | reverse complement strand
CCCCCCGCCCCTACGGTTTTTGCAGCGTGACGAAGCGATGTGCCGGCGTCGCACCGCACGCTTTCGCGTAGAACGCCAACGCGTCGGTCCACGCGATGATTGCGCGGCGATGGCCGAGGGCGCGGAGGTCGGCGAGTGAGGCGAGGAGGAGTTGGCGGCCGAGGCCACGGTTGCGCATCGACTTTGCGACGCCGGTGGGGCCGAACCATCCGAGGCCGCGGTTGTTGGCTTCGTGGGCGGAGAAGCCGGCGATGTCGTGGTCGATCTCGAGGAAGAACATCACTCCGCGTGCGGCTTCGAAGCGCCAGATGCGTCCGAACTCGCGCTCGATGAAATCGAGCACGCGGTCGCGATCGGCTTCAGTCACGCGACGCGGCCCGATCGGTGCTTCGATGGTGTCGAGATCGGCGGCGTGCAGGTTGAACGTCGATCGTGTTTCGACGTAGCCGTGCGATGCGAAGAATTGCAACGTATCTGCATCGCTGTCCACGACGCCGGGTGTGAAGTAGTTGCCCGCTTCCGCTGCGATCACGATCGGTGACGCATCCGCGAGCAACGCGGAGCCGATGCCGCGACGGCGATGCGTGCGATCGACAACCAAGATTCGCAGGAACTTTCCGCACATCGTCGCGGCGCCGGCGATTGCGCCATCGTGCAAGAACACACGCGTCACCGGCGCGCCGGATACGCCGTCTCCGAAACACTTTTCGAAGGCCACGACGCTGAGGTCGTATGGCCCGTCGTTCGCGCGCGCGAAGAGATCGCGGAGTGCGGGGAGATCGTCGAGAGAAGCGTTGCGGATCACGTCTTGCACAACGATACCTTGATGGATGTGCTCCGTTGTCCCTCGTGCGGGCAGGCGAATCGCGTTCCGGCGCTCGGCAGCGGCAAGCGCGCGGTGTGCGGACGCTGCAAGGCGCCGCTCGAAGCGAACGGCAATGGCGCGCCGGTCGAGCTCTCGGACGCGACGTTCCAATCAACGATTGCGAGCGGGAGAACCGTTGTTGATTTCTGGGCCGCGTGGTGCGGTCCGTGCCGCATGATCGCGCCGGTCATCGATCAGCTTGCCTCGCAGCGGAAAGACATCCGCTTCGGCAAGCTGAACGTCGACACGAATCCGAACACGGCGGCGCAGTTCAACGCGCGCAGTATTCCGCTGCTCGTGTTCTTCAAGGATGGCGCTGAGCGCGGGCGGGTCGTCGGCGCCGTGCCGCGCGGACAGATCGAGGCCGCGATCCGCCAGTACCTCGAATGAGAGGGGAGCTGACGCTGTTCGCGCGCAAGGTCGCCATCGTGGCGGCATTCGCGATTGCGATCTGCATCCTCTGGCTCGTTCGCAACGTCGTCTTCCTGATTTTCGTCGCGGCTGTGCTCGCGGCCGGAATCTCACCGGCAGTGCGACGCGTGCGCGTGCTCTGGCGATTCTGGTTTCGCCGCCACATCGCGCGCGGCACGGCGGTGATGATCGTCTACCTGCCGTTCGTCGTGACGGTGCTCGTGCTCGCGCTCGTCGTGATGCCGGGTGTCGTCGCCGACATGCGCGAGCTCGGTCATCAACTCCCGTCGCTCATCGAAAAAAACATCCTCACGCCGCTCGAGCACTACGTCCCCGTCGGTGTGCTGCGCGAACAATTGCGCGATGGAGTCGATCTGCCGCGCTCGAGTCTCTTCGTCGCGATGCGCGGCGCCGCGACGATCGCCGGCTCGTTCATCGCCGTGCTGTTCATGGTCGCGTACATGCTGATGGACGCGCAGCGGTTGCGAAATCATCTGTTGCTGATCTATCCGCCCGATGTCCGCAGTGAACGTCGTCGCACGCTCACGCAAATCGCGAAGCGACTGAGCTCGTGGCTGTCCGCGCAACTGCTGCTCGCCGCGATCATCGGCATCGCGACGTTTTTTGGATTGCTGCTGCTGCGCATTCCGTACGCGCTCCCACTGGCGATGCTCGCCGCCATCGGCGAGCTCGTCCCGATTCTCGGACCGACGATCGGCGCGATTCCGGCGCTCGCGATCGCGCTGCTCTATTCGAAATGGCAATTCTGGGCCGTGCTCGCGTTTGCGATCGTGCTGCAGAAAGTGGAGAACCTCTTCATCGTGCCGCGCGTGATGTCGCGCAAGGTGCAGATCTCGCCACTCGCCGTCTTCATCGCCTTCATGATCGGCGCCTCGCTCCTCGGCATCATCGGCGCGATCATGGCCATCCCCGTTGCCGCGATTGCACAAGTCGCGTTCGACGAAGCATTCGTCGCGCGTCGCGAGCGACGGCAGAACGTCGAGCGCGCGGGGACGTTGTTGCGGCGCGTGGAGTGAGCGTCAATCCGACCGAACTCAACCGGCTCGCGTACAATCGAAGTCATGCTGCGCAAGTCGTTCGCTCTCCTTACGCTGCTCGTCGCGTGCTCCGCGATCTCGCTGCACGCGCAGGATCACTGGACGTTCAAACATCGCTTCGAGCTGCGCGCGAACCTGCGCGACAGCCACGAAGAGCGTCTCGCGCTCCGCTTTCCGTTCCCTCCCAATTTCATTCCTCCCGGACAGACTCAGGTTTTCCTCGCTACCCCTGACGAAGGCACGCACGCGGAGCTGAGCGTCGTCAACGTCCAGCTCGATCTCGAATATGGCAAGTGGCTCGGTGCGCGCGCGAAGGTGCACTTCCAGGACAAGTACCGCCGCAATCCGACGTCGACGGATCGCCAGATCGATGCGGACGAGTTGTTCATCCGCGTCGGTGAGAAGCCGGAGTTTCTGGAGCGCCCCGCGGGCACGTCGTTCTTCGCGTTGTTCGGCAAGGCGCCGAAGATGGAGCGCCAGCCGACGCGTTTGCTCGAAAGCTACGGACTCGCGGCGACGTCGTTCAATCGCTTCGAAGACGTGCAGGTGCTCGTCGGCGGAACGGTCGGACGCAATTTCTATTGGAGAGCGCAGGCCGCGAGCGGCAATCCGCTGTTCTTCCGCGATCCGAATGCGCTCGCCGGAGACAACGGCACGAACGACCGGCGTCCCGGCGACGTCCATCCGAAGCTCCAATCGGGATTTCCGATTCTCTACAACGCTGAGACCGAGGGGCTGTTCTTCTCTACCAATCACGTGCAGCTCGGGGAAGGGCTCGGATACCGCTGGCAGCGCGACGACGAGACGATGGGCTTCGACGTCCTGCTCTTTCACTACAAGCGCGAGCTCGCCGACGAAGAGAATCTGACCGGAACGTTTTACGGCGGCGATCTCGATCTGCTCAACGGCACGTTCGGCATCTCGCTGCCGATCAAGGGCGATCGCAAAGAAGAGTGGGGCTCGCGTCTCTACAGCGAATGGCGCGGCGCGACGCTGATCGGTCAATTCACGAAGCAGCATCTCGCCGGCTTGCAGCGGCAGGGATGGGAAGCCGAAGGCGGATACAAATTCAACGTTGCGTTCGGACCGTTCGAGTCCGTGCAGCCCGCGGTGCGCGTGAGCGGATTGCACAATCGCTTCAGGGGTCCGGCGAACTTCGTCGATCCGAGCGTCTGGTGGAATTGGAAGAAAGTCGACTACGGCATTCGCATCGGACTCGCGCACAACATCGACATCACCGTCGAGCACGCCAAGCACAGCATCACCGCGGCGCGGAAGCTCGACGTGAGCGAATCGCTGCTCACGGTGCGCGTGCGCATTTAGGAGTGCGGTGGCAA
>DATKFO010000182.1:0-3227 GCA_035544355.1 Thermoanaerobaculia bacterium | reverse complement strand
GAGGAGATGCCCGCCGTACGAGCCGATCATCTCGAGCTGCGGCGCGTGCAGATGCGTGTCGATGAAGCCAGGCGTGATCAGCGCGTCTTCGCCGAGATCGATGACCGTTCCTTCCGGTTTCTCCGACGAATCGCCGACGCTGTGAATGCGGCCGGCGTCGTCGACGGCGAGAAAGCCGCTGGCCCAGTACTGATACGACGACTCGATCCCGTTCGCGAACGGATCCGCCACCGGCGTGAAGACGCGCGCGCGGTAGACCTGCATCAGAGCTCGTCGTCGAGAAGCTGCGGCGGCGCGAGCTTCTCCAGCACCATGGCCTGATGTTTCCCGGTCGTCAGGACTTCGGCGGGCGGCGCGGGATCGTCGAGCGACGACGCCAGCGCGAGCGAGGTCTGCGTCACCGACTCCATGAAGTCCATCATCTGCGCCATCGGCATTTGCATCGTCGAACGATCCGCGAGTTTCTGCTGCTGATCCTTTTCCTCGGTGGTGCGGAAGTCGTTGTTGAAGATGAGCAGCGTCGTGGCGAGCTTCTCGTACAGCTCCGCCGTCGCGCGCACGTCTTCGAGGCAGTAGTCGGCGATCTCGCGATGCTGTCCCGCGCGATACCACGTCTCGACCGAGCGCCCGTCGACCCCTTCGCTCTTCGACATCTCGACGCCGAACGCTTTGCAGGCGAGATCGAGGTTGAACTTGAACTGCCGGTTGTTCACCGTGCCGAAGAAGTTGAGTGCCTCGCGGAGATCGCAGTTCGGGTGAAAGCCGTAGCGATAGCCGACGAGGTCGCGCTTCGGCACCACGCCGTGGATCGCGGAGCGGATCATCAGGAACGGTCCGTCGAACTGGCGGCCGTTGAACGAGATGAAGCGGGAATCGCTGTCGAAGAACTCCCAGAACTTCTCGAGCAGCTGCTTCTCGGTACCGGAGATGTACGTGCGCGAGCCGACTTTCTCGTAGCGCATGTCTTTCTGTCCGGGCACTTCATACATCGCGCACGAGCGTCCGTCATCGAGCCGAATCACGCCGATCGCAACGACCTTCCCACGAAACGGCGACAGCCCGCCCGCGCGCCGCGTCTCCTCGGCCTCACCTTCGCTCAGGCCTTTGATCAGGTACTCGCGGACGTAAGGATCGAGCTCTTCCCAGGGGATGCCGACGGTTTCGATGTCGATGACGAGGCGTTTCATGGGGACTCGCTCAGTTTACTTGTTACTCCGGAAGATCCTCGAGCTTGATTCCTTTCCCGGCGCGAATCTCCGCGCGAGCGGTCTCGATCCGTGCCAGAAATTTCGGATCACGCTCGAGCCGGTACTCGAACCAATCGTCTTCGATAATCTCGAATCGCATCTGGCCAGATGATAGCCAGAATTGAGATTAGACCGTCAAATTTGAGAGCGGAACTATGCTGCGGTCTTCAGCTTCTCGACGAGCTCCTGCACCGCATCCGCGCTCTTCCTGAGCGCTGCGGCTTCGTCATCGGTGAGCTTGATCTCGATGATCTGCTCGATGCCGTTGCGGCCGAGTTTCACCGGCACTCCGACAAAGAGGCCGTGGACGTTGTACTCGCCCTGCAGGTACGCGGCGCACGGGAGGATCTTGCGCTTGTCTTTGAGAATGGCTTCGACCATTTCGACCGACGACGCGCCGGGCGCGTACCAGGCACTCGTCTTGAGCAGGTTCACGATCTCTGCGCCGCCGTTGCGCGTGCGGTTGACGATCGCGTCGATGCGCTCGGATGAAATCAACTCCGTGATCGGAATGCCGGCGACCGTCGAGTAGCGCGGCAGCGGGACCATCGTGTCGCCGTGGCCGCCGAGGACGAAGGCGTGCGTGTTCTCGACGGAGACGTTCAGTTCCATCGCGATGAATGCGCGCATGCGCGCGGAGTCGAGCACGCCGGCCATGCCGATGACGCGCTCGCGCGGGAACTTCGAGACGCGGCGCGCGACTTCGCACATCGCGTCGAGCGGATTCGAGACGACGATGAGAATCGCATTCGGCGAGCGTTTCGCGATCTCCGCGGTCACGCCGCCGACGATTTCTTCGTTCTTCCAAAGCAGATCGTCGCGGCTCATGCCGGGCTTGCGCGGCAGTCCTGCGGTGATGACGACGACGTCCGAGCTCTCGGTCTCGTCGTAGCCATTCGTGCCGCTGAGAATCGAGTCGTATTTCTCGACCGGCGCGGTCTCCATCATGTCGAGTGACTTGCCCTGCGGAACTCCCTCGACGATGTCGACGAGCACGACGTCCGCGAGCTCTTTGAGTGCGATTCCCTGTGCGACGGTGGCGCCGACGTTTCCGGCGCCGACCACGGTGACTTTCGTTTTCATAGCGGCGCGGATTCTACCCTCACGATTCGGGAAGCAATAGTCGCAATTTTTCCTTGAGGGGGAAGAATGCTGAGCGATTTCACACGCGTCGCCAACGCCATTTCCGCCACGACGAAGAAGCTCGAAAAGGAGCGCCTTCTCGCCACCTATCTCGCCACGCTCGATGACGCGGCGCTCGAGCGCGCGGTCGTGTTTTTCTCCGGCTCGCCGTTTCCGCGCAAGGAAGAGCGCGTGACGGGCGTCGGCGGCTCGACGATCGGCGATGCCGTGGCCGAGGCGACGGGTCGCACCGCCGAGCAGGTGTGGGCGCCGTGGTCGAAGTACGCCGATCCCGGCGACACGATCGCGGAGTCGTTTCCGGTCGACGCGTCGCGCGACATCACGCTCCCCGAGCTCGGTGAATTCTTCGACCGCCTCGCGTCGACGCCGGGCGCGACCGCGAAGAAGGACCTGCTCGTCGAGCTCTTTCGCAAAGTCGACGCGCAGGGCGCTCGCTATGTCGTGAAGATCCTCACGCGCGAGCTGCGCATCGGACTCGTCGAAGGCCTCGTCGAGTCGTCGATCGCGAAGGCATTCGGCCGCACGCTCGACGCCGTGCGCCAGGGGAACATGTTCACGGGCGACATCGGCGCGGCCGCGCTGCTCGCGAAGAGCGACTCGCTCACGAACGCGAAGATGACGCTGTTCCAGCCGTTCGCGTTCATGCTCGCGCAGCCCGAGGAGGATCCGGCGGAGATTCTTGCGGCGCTGGGCGCCGGGGCGTTCGCCGACGACAAGTACGACGGCATCCGCGCGCAGATTCACACCGACGGCAAAGAGGTGCGTATCTACTCGCGAACGCTGGACAACGTGACGCATCGCTTCCCGGAGGTCGAGGCGGCCGCGCGCGCGCTGGGC
>DATKFO010000181.1:0-5967 GCA_035544355.1 Thermoanaerobaculia bacterium | reverse complement strand
AAGACCCCGGAGCTCAAGGCCAAGGTGGCGAACGGCGCCGCGCTCGAGGACGTGCTCGCCGAAGCGTTCGCGGTGGTGCGCGAAGCGTCCAGGCGCGTGCTCGGCATGCGCCACTTCGACGTGCAGCTCATGGGCGGCGTCGTTCTGCACCGCGGCAAGATCTCCGAGATGAAGACCGGCGAAGGCAAGACGCTCGTGGCCACGCTTCCCGTCTACCTGAACGCGCTCACCGGCCGCGGCGTGCACGTCGTCACCGTGAACGATTATCTGGCCCGCCGCGACTCCGAATGGATGGGCCGCCTCTACAAGTTCCTCGGCCTCAGCGTCGGCGTGATCCAGAACCCGCACGGCGACCGCGAGCGCCAGGTGGCGTACCGCTGCGACGTCACGTACGGCACGAACAACGAGTTCGGCTTCGACTACCTCCGCGACAACATGAAGTTCGAGCTCGAGTCGATGGTGCAGCGCGACCACGTGTTCGCGATCGTCGACGAAGTCGACTCCATCCTCATCGACGAAGCGCGTACGCCGCTCATCATCAGCGGCCCCTCGGAAGAGTCGACCGACAAGTACTACGTCGCCGACCGCATCATCCCGAAGCTCATCGCCGAGAAGGACTATCAGGTCGATGAGAAGCAGCACACCGCCGTGCTCACCGAAGAAGGCGTGCTCCACGCCGAGAAGCTCCTCGGCAACGTCGAGCTCTACGAACCGGAGAACATGGACCTGTTGCACGCGGTGCAGCAGGCGCTGCGTGCGCACACGCTGTATCGCAAAGACGTCGAGTACGTCGTCAAAGACGGCGAAGTGCTCATCGTGGACGAGTTCACCGGCCGCTTGATGCCGGGACGGCGCTGGTCCGACGGATTGCACCAGGCGGTCGAGACCCGCGAAGGCGTCAAGGTCGAGTCGGAGAACCAGACGCTCGCGACGATCACGTTCCAGAACTACTTCCGCATGTACGACAAGCTCGCCGGCATGACCGGTACTGCCGACACGGAAGCTGCGGAGTTCGACAAGATCTACAACCTCGAAGTCGTCGTCATCCCGCCGAACCGCCCGATGGTTCGCCGCGATCAGGCCGATCTCGTGTATCGCACCGAGCGCGAGAAGTTCAACGCGATCGTCGACGAAGTGAAGCAGAAGCACGAATCGGGACAGCCGGCGCTCGTCGGCACGATCTCGATCGAAAAATCGGAGCTCCTCGCATCCGCGCTCAAGAAACGCGGCGTGCCGCACGTCGTGCTCAATGCGAAGTACCACGAGAAAGAAGCGGAGATCGTCGCGCAGGCCGGACGCAAAGGCGCGGTCACGATCGCGACGAACATGGCCGGCCGCGGCACGGACATTCTCCTCGGCGGCAATCCGGAGTTCCTCGCCGCGCAGGAAACGCGCGAAGTCGATGACGCCGCGGAGCGCAAGCGCATCGAGCACGAGATCTCGGAGCAGTGGAAGAAGGATCACGACGAGGTCGTCTCGCTCGGCGGTCTGCACATCCTCGGCACGGAACGACACGAGTCGCGCCGCATCGACAATCAGTTGCGCGGACGTTCGGGACGCCAGGGCGATCCCGGCTCGTCGCGCTTCTATCTCTCGCTCGAAGACGATCTGATGCGCATCTTCGGCGGCGATCGGATCATGGGCATCATGGAACGCCTCGGCATGGAAGAAGGCGTTCCCATCGAAGCGGGCATGGTCACGCGCGCGATCGAGCGCTCGCAGAAACAGGTCGAAGGCCGCAACTTCGAAGCGCGCAAACACCTGCTCGAATACGACGACGTGATGAACAAGCAGCGTGTGTCGATCTACACGCTGCGCCACGGCATTCTCGAAGGCCGCGAAGGGAAGGAGTACATCCTCAACGCCGCCGACGAGATCGTCGACTTCCTGGTCGACACGCACGTTCCTGCGGACGCGCGTGAGAATCCGGACGAGGTCGAGCTCTCCGCGGAGCTGTACGACTACTTCGGCATCGATCTGAAATCGACCGGCGTCGATCTCGCGGCGATGCGCCAGGAGGAAGTGAAAGAGATCCTGCGCGAAGCCGTCAATCGCCGCTACGAAGAGAAAGAGCAGGGCGTCGGCGCCGACGTCATGCGTTTGCACGAAAAATATCTGCTGCTGCAGGTCATCGATCAGCAGTGGAAGGATCACCTGCTCAACATCGATCACCTCAAGGAAGGCATCGGCCTGCGCGGCTACGGCCAACGCGATCCGCTCGTCGAGTACAAGCGCGAGTCGTTCGAGCTCTTCCAGGAAATGATGGAGCGCATCCAGGACCGCGTGGTGAAGTTCCTCTGGAAGATCGAGGTGTCCGTGGAGCGCGAAGGCGGCGGCGAGCGCGAGACCGATCGCATCCAGCGCAACCTCCCGCAGGCACCGCGCCAACAGCAGATGATCTTCTCCGGCTCCGGCCCGAGCACGCCCGAAACGGTCAAGCGCCGCGACGCGAAAGTCGGCCGCAACGACCCCTGTCCGTGCGGATCGGGGAAGAAGTACAAGAAGTGCCACGGAGCGGCGGCGTGATGCCATGACCATCGCGATCGACATCGACAAGGAACGGCTCCGCGAGTTCTGCCGGAAGTGGAAGGTGACGGAGTTTTCGCTGTTCGGAAGCGTCACGCGACCGGAGAAGTTTCGCAACGATAGCGATGTCGATGTGATGGTGCGCTTCGACCAGGAGGCACGGGTGTCGTTATTCGACATCGTTCACATGGAAGACGAACTGCGCACGATCTTCGGGCGCGAGGTCGACTTGGCCGAGCGCGAGGGAGTCGAAGCGAGCACGAACAAGTTCCGACGAGGGTCGATTCTCTCTTCGGCGGTGGCGCTTGAGCTCTGAGGATCTCGCCTATCTTGCGGACATGGTGGAGTCCGCGGATCTCGCATTGTCTTATCTCGATCAGATGTCGTTCGAAGCCTTCAGAGCAGACCAGAAGACGCAGGACGCGGTCCTCTATCGGCTCGGAATCCTCGGCGAGGCAGCTCGATTTGTTTCTGAGCCGACTCGCAATGCACTGAATCTGGACTGGTCCGCCATCACCGGAATGCGGCATCGTCTTTTTCATGGTTACCGTGAGGTGAAGTTGCGCATCGTCTGGACAACGGTCACGGATGATCTGGCGCCGCTCGTCGAGCGTCTCACGTCCTATCTCGCGGAGAATGCATGATCGATAAAACCATCGGCTTCGTCGGCGCGGGCAACATGGCCGAGGCCATGATTCGCGGGCTGTTGCGCGGGACGTTTGCGCCGGAGAAGGTGTCGGCGTCCGGCCCGCGCGAAGAGCGCATGCGCGAGCTCGCGGAGAAGTTCGGGATTCAGGCGACGACCGACAACAAGACGCCCGCGTCGGCGGACATCGTCGTGCTCTCCGTGAAACCGCAGATTCTCAGCCGCGTGCTCGACGAAGTGGCGTCGACGATCAGCGCCGATGCGCTCGTGATCTCGATCGCGGCCGGCATTCCGGTCGCTGCGATTCAGTCGCGCCTTTCGAGCGGCACCCGCGTCGTGCGCGCGATGCCGAACACGCCTGCACTCGTCGACGCAGCCGCGACGGCGATCGCGGGCGGCGAACATGCGCGTCCGTCGGATCTCGACGATGCGAAACGCATCTTCGACGCGATCGGGCTCACCGTCGTGCTCGAAGAATCGCAGCTCGATGCGGTCACCGGACTCTCGGGCTCCGGCCCCGCGTACGTGTTCCTGATTCTCGAAGCGCTCAGCGACGCCGGCGTGAAAGTCGGTCTCTCGCGCCGCACCGCGCAGCTCCTCGCCGCGCAAACGCTCCTCGGATCGGCGAAACTTTTGCTCGAAACGAACGAACATCCGGGAAGATTGAAGGACATGGTCACGTCGCCGGGCGGCACTGCAATCACGGGACTACACACGCTCGAAAACGGCGGCGTGCGCACGACGCTGATGAACGCGGTCGAAGCGGCGACGCGCCGTTCGCGCGAGCTCGGCGAGGCTTTGCTGAAAAAGGAATCATGACGCCGGCAGAAGAATCCCTGGCCGCGATCGAAACGGAGTTGAACGAAGCCGTCGCGCAAGCGCGCCAGCTCGTCGAGACGACGGAGGGACGGCTGTTCACCGTGCGTCCCGATCCGATGAGCTGGTCCGCCGCCGAGTGCATCGCGCATCTCAGCCTTTCGACCGAATCGTTCCTGCCGATCGTCGACAAAGCGATCGAAGACGGCCGCAAGCGCCGACTCGAATCGACCAAGCAGCCGAAGCTCGACATGCTCGGCCGACTGCTTCATTGGATGATGGAGCCGCCGGTGCGCAAACGCTATCCGACGTCGCGCCCGTTCGTGCCGAAGTCCGCGCGCGCGAAAGCCGAAGCGCTCGCGGAGTTCACGAGCCTGCAGACGAAGCTGATCGAGCGCGTGCGCGCCGCGCGCGGACTCGACCTGCGCCGGATGAAAGTGAAGTCGCCGTTCAACGACAAGATCAGCTACAACCTGTACTCGGCCTTCCGCATCATCGCCGCGCACGAGCGCCGGCACTTGTGGCAAGCCGCGCAAGCAGTGGCCGCGTTGCGGCGGACGGCATAGTGATATATGGCGTCGCGAACGCAACTGAAGGAACTGGCGCTGCTGCGCCTTCGAGAAGCCAAATACCTGTTCGAGGGTGGCTTCTACGACGGGGCTCGATACCTTGCGGGCTACGTACTCGAGCTTGCGCTCAAGGCCCGTATCTGCAGGGTGCTCGATATGGAAGAGTATCCTGACACCGGTGAGCTGCGTCGCGTGTACGCAACACACGACCTGGATCAGTTGTTGAAGCTCTCGGGGTTGAACCGGAAGCTCGCGATAGCCACCAAGACGTTCGATCGGTGGTCGATCGCGGCGCAGTGGAAACCCGAGTATCGGTACAGTTCAGAAGGAACAACGAATGCGCAAGATGCCGAAAGGATCCTGAGCGCAACGGGCAACCCTTCCGATGGAGTTCTGACATGGATCAAGAAGTACTGGTGAAAGAATTTCGGAAAATCCTGCCTGAGCTCGAAAGGAGAACCGGGCCGGTGAGCCTTGTTCTCCTCGTCGCTCCGGACGAAGACACGGTGAGCTCGTGGAACGTCATCGTTGGCGCACCGAGCTTCGATGAAAAATCGATCGGCGACGCGGTTGAAGAGGTTGCGGACTCATTGAGAAGCCGCTTGAAGAAATCGCTCTGGCCGATCGTCGCGAGGGTGACCACGCTGCGAACGAACGATCCGTTCTTCCTCGGACTCCGACGAGACTTTCCATCGCTCACCCCCGGTGCGACGCTCCATGGTGTGAGGGTGTCGGGCATCGACATTCCGAGAGCGATTGTCATCGAGTCGAAAAAGAAGCGGCGTCGCGCCGCGTGACCCGCGGCGTAGGCCTCACGCGCGCCGCTGCTGCGCGCGCCGCTGCATCCACGTCATCAGCCAATACAGCACGCCGATGAGGATCGCGAACCCCACGATGTAGTGCGATTTCTCTTTTAGCACCGCGGTCATCGCCGAGGGATCGTTCATCAGCTCCGGACGATCGCCGATCACTTTCGCGCCGAACCACGCCAGCGCGCTGCAGAAGATCCCCGCACCGGCGATGGTCATGATCGAGAACCATTTGAAGTTCATGCGGAACAAGCCGGCGGGAATCGAGATCAGGTGGCGGATCACGGGCAGCAAACGCGCGACGAAGATGCCGCCCGAGCCGTACGCGTCGAACCACTGATCGGCTTTTGCGACTTTTTCCGGCGACATCAAGACGTACTTGCCGTAGCGATCGATGAGCGGGCGTCCGAACTTCCACGCGATCCAGTAACTCACCGCGGAGCCGAACCACGAGCCCGCGGTCGCGGCGATGATCACGCCGGTGAAGCTGAGCTTGCCCTGCGCAGCCCAATACGCAGCCGGCGGGATCACGATCTCCGCGGGAATGGGGACGGCCGTGCTCTCGAACGCCATCATGATGAACACGCCGAGGTAGCCCCAA
>DATKFO010000180.1:0-3458 GCA_035544355.1 Thermoanaerobaculia bacterium | reverse complement strand
TGACCACGCAGCGCGCGATGACCGCCGGCGGCATGTAGGTTTGGACTGCGGTGACCGCAGTCACCGCTCTTGCACAGCCATCGCGCAAAGTGTCGAAAAGCGGCGACTGCGGTCGCCGCAGTCCAAACTCTGTGCTAGTTTCCGCGGTCACCATGGCCGAGAGCAGCGATTACAAGAAGACCCTCAGCCTCCCGCAAACGTCGTTTGCGATGAAGGCCAACCTGCCGCAGAACGAGCCGAAACGGCTCGAGCAGTGGCGGTCGATGAACCTCTATCAACTCATCCGCGAGAAATCCGCGGGCCGCCCGAAATTCGTGCTTCACGACGGACCGCCGTACGCGAACGGCCGCATTCACATCGGCCACGCGCTCAACAAGACGCTCAAAGACATCGTCGTGAAATCACGCACGATGCTCGGCTACGACTCGCCGTACGTTCCGGGCTGGGATTGCCACGGCCTCCCGATCGAGCACGCAGTCGACAAAGAGCTCGGCTCGAAGAAGCGCGAGATGTCCGCCGCGGAGATCCGCCGCGCGTGCCGGCAGTTCGCATCGAAGTACCTCGACATCCAGCGCGAAGATTTCATCCGCCTCGGCGTCCTCGGCAACTGGGACGATCCGTACACGACGATGTCGTTCGATTACGAAGCCGACATCGCCGACGCGCTCGGCCGCTTCTTCGAGACCGGCGCGGTCTACAAAGGTCTGAAGCCGGTGCACTGGTGTACGTACGACCAGTCCGCGCTCGCGGAAGCAGAAGTTGAGTACAAAGAGCACACGTCGCCGTCGGTTTACGTGCGCTTCCGCATGCTCGATGACGCCGTGACCGCGCTCGATCTCCCGATCGAAAAACCGCTCTACGCCGTCATCTGGACGACGACGCCGTGGACGCTTCCCGCAAACCTCGCGATCGCCGTGAAGCCCGATTACGAATACGCGGTTGTCGAGCATGACGGCGAAAACTACCTGCTCGCGAACGAGCTCGTCGCCGGCGTCACGAAAACCTTCGGCTGGGACGACTACAAAACCGGCAAGATCTACAAAGGCTCCGCGCTCGAGCACCTTCGCTACAAACATCCGTTCCTCGATCGCGAAGGCGTCTTCGTTCTCGGCGATTACGTCACGCTCGACGCAGGCACGGGACTCGTGCACACCGCACCCGGTCACGGCGCCGACGACTTCGCGACCGGCAAGCGCTACGGCCTCGACATCTACACGCCCGTCAACGGTCGCGGCGAATTCACGCAGGACGTCCCGCTGTGGGCGGGTCTGCACGTGTTCAAAGCGAATCCGCAGATCGTCGATCATCTGCGCGGCATCGGAGCGCTGATCAAAGATGAGCGCATCACACACTCGTATCCGCATTGCTGGCGCTGCAAGAACCCCGTGATCTTCCGCGGCACCGAGCAGTGGTTCGTGTCGATGGACGAGACGAACCTTCGCGCGCGCGCGCTCGAAGAAATCGACAAAGTGAAATGGTTCCCCGCGTGGGGACGCGATCGCATCTACGGCATGATCGAGAACCGTCCCGACTGGGTCATTTCACGCCAGCGACTGTGGGGCGTGCCGATCACCGTTCTCTACTGCGAGCAGTGCAGCGAACCGGTGACGTCGCCGGAGTTGTTCGCGAAAGTCGTCGACGCCTTTCGCAAGGAAGGCGCGGACGCGTGGTACGAGCGGCCCGCTTCCGAGTTCTACGACAAGCCGTGCAAATGCGGCGGCACGTCGTTCCGCAAAGAGACCGACATCCTCGACGTCTGGTTCGACTCCGGCTGTTCGCACATTGCAGTGCTGAAACGCCGCGCGGAGCTCGGCTGGCCGTGCAACGTGTATCTCGAAGGTCACGATCAGCATCGCGGCTGGTTTCACTCATCGCTGCTCGTCGGCACCGCGCTCGAAGGCGGCGCGCCGTTCCGCGAAGTCGTCACGTGCGGCTTCGTGCTCAACGAATCAGGCGACAAGATGTCGAAGTCCGCGGGCAACGCGCTCTCGCCGCAGGACGTGATCAAACAGAGCGGCGCCGACATCCTCCGCCTCTGGGTTGCGGTGAGCGATTACACCGACGACATGCTGTTCGGCCCGCAGATCCTCACGCGCACGAGCGAGGCATACCGCAAGATCCGCAACACCGCGCGCTTCCTCCTCGGCAATCTCGGCGATTTCAATCCGGACACCGACGCGCTGCCGTTCGAGCAACTGCTGCCCGCCGATCGCTGGATCCTCGACCGCGCGAGCCGCACCGTCGAGCGCTGCCGGCAGGCGTATCTCGATTACGAATACCACCTCGTCTATCACCGCGCCCTCGAGCTCTGCACCGTCGACCTCTCCTCGATCTACCTCGACGTCTCGAAGGACACGATGTACTGCGACGCACCCGCATCGCGCGAGCGCCGCAGCGCGCAGACCGCGATGTACGAAGTGCTGCGCGGGCTCACCGCCGTGATCGCGCCGATCCTTTCGTTCACTGCCGACGAGATCTACGAAGCCACGCCGGGAGCGAAAGAGAAATCGGTGCACCTCACCGAGATCCCGAAATTGCCGTCGCTGCTCTCCGCGAGCGAGCTCGAATCATGGACGCGACTCTTGCGTCTACGCGATGCCGTGCTTGCAGTTCTCGAACGCGCACGGGCCGCGAAGCAGATCGGACAATCACTCGAAGCCGACATCACACTCTACGGAACCGTCGACAACGCCGGCATCGATCTCGCGAAGTTCTTCATCGTCTCGCACGTCGACGTGAAGCCGTTCGAGAGCACTGCGGACTTCGTCGAAACCGAAGACGGCGGCAAGATCGGCATCGCGATGACGCGCGCGCGCGGAATGAAATGCGGACGCTGCTGGCAGTACCGCGAAGAAGTCACAGCGGAGCGTGATCTGTGCGACCGATGTCAGCGCGTCGTCGATTCGCTCGCGCCGCCGGAGATTCCGACGGCGTGATGCTTGCTACACTAGCGGCGCAACTCAGGAGGTTGATGTGGCATTGAAAACAAAAGCACTGAAGAAGGCTGCAAACAAGGTTGCGAAGAGGGCCGTAAAAAAAGGCAAAGAGCTGATCGAAGACGCAGCCGATAACGTCGGCCCCGCCGTCAAAGCGATCAAGAAAGCGGCGAAGCCGAAAGTGAAGGCGATCAAGAAAGCCGCCGAGCCGGTCGTCAAGGCCGTGAAAAAAGCGGCTCGCAACGCCGCGAAAGACGCGCTGAAAGCATCGGCGCGCCAGTTGAAGAAAGCGGCCAAAGCGATCTAGGTCTCGTTCGCCGGATCCCGTTGACCGTTTGCCGAGGCGTACGGTTCCTCGGCGAACGGCAAACGGTCGACGGCCAACGGACATGCTGTACGCCGACCTTCACACCCACACGCATCACTCGGATGGAACCCGTACGCCGCGCGAAGTCATCGACGTCGCGCGCGCGCACGGGATCACCATCGTCTCCATCAGCGATCACGACAACCTCGCCGCGT
>DATKFO010000179.1:0-2181 GCA_035544355.1 Thermoanaerobaculia bacterium | reverse complement strand
GTGCGACGGAGGGCTCGACGATTGCGGGCCACGTGACGCTCGACGGCGCCGGGACGCCGCGCCGCGACGCGATCGAGTTCTCGCCGATCGCGTTCGATCCCGATGTCTCGCCGTTTGGCATGGGTAACGTCGCGCGCGCAGAAATCCGCGACGACTGGACGTTCGAGCTGAAAGGCATCAGCGGCCCGCGGCGGCTCCGCCTGGTTGCGGCGCCCGACGGCTGGGCGCTCAAGGCGATTCTCGCGCACGGGATCGATGTCACGGACGCGATTCTCCCGTTTGGAACAGCGGCACAGTCGATTCCCGACCTCGAGCTGGTGCTTACGGATCGCATCACTCGTCTGGTCGGAGCCGTCGGCGACAGGCGCGGCCAATCCGTCAGCGGCTACACCTGCGTTGTTTTCGCGACCGACCGTGACAAATGGTACCCGGGTTCTCGCTTCGTCGGAATCGCGGAGCCAAAGGCAGACCGGACGTTCGAGGTTCAGGGGATGCCTGTCGGTGAGTATTTCGCCGCGGCGCTCGAAGATGCGCCCGACGAAGGGGGCGATGCCTGGCGCGATCCGGCGTTTCTCGAAACGCTCACGTCGCGCGCGAGCCGCGTGATGTTGACCGAAGGGCTGACGGCTTCGGTCAACCTCCGCTTGATCATTCGCTAGGCGGTCTTCGCGCGAAGCTGCTTTACGTTGGTCTCGATCCGCTCGGCCAGCTCGCGCTCGTGCTCTAGGGCGCGCAGCGTGTTGCGCGCTTCCTGAAGCACGAACTCCAGGCGCGCGACCTTCTCGGCGGTGTGATCCACGACGGCCTTCTGTTCGCCCAGCGACTCCAGGTTGATCCTGACGTCGTCGAGCAGATGCACGGTCGCATTCGCCTTGTTCTGGACTTCCTCGACGAGCTTGCGGCGCTGGTCGATCGCGGTGATCCGCTCGTCGGTCTCGCCGATGCGCGACAGCAGATCGTCGACGCGGGTCTTGAGCGCCGCGACTTCTTCGCGGTGCTCGGTGACGTACGCGAGGTCGGCGCGGCTTCGCGCGCTGATCTCGTGAACGCTCTCGACCTCCGCCTTGACGGCGCTCACGAGCTGCTCGCGAGTGGCGATGCTCTGAATGCTCTTCTCGATGTCCTCGGTGAGCTGCTTGATGTCGGCGAGCCGCGCTTCGACGCCGGCGAGCTTCTTTTCGCCGAAGGCGACCTGCGTCCGCCGCTGCTCCAGCTGCTTGAACATGGTTTCCGCGCGGGCGAGCTGGTCTTCGGCGGCCTGGATTTGACCCACGGCATCGCGCTGGCGGCTCTGCACGCGATCGAGATCGGCGGCGAGCTCGTCCTTCAGCGCCGACGACCGCGCGATCTCTTCTGAGAGCGTCTGCATCTGCCGCGTACGCTCGGCAACGTCTGCTGCCACGCTGCGGCTCGCTGCCAGGAGCTCGGTGAACCGCTTCTCCTGCTCGACGACGACCGACTCGTCGAACTTCACGGTGCCGATTCGCTGGTGGGCGGCGCCGATCTCAGCCTTGAGCGTGTTCACTTCGGTTGCGAGTGGCGCCAGCCGCTGCTGCAGCTGACGGACGCCGTCGAGCTTGTGCTGCACATCCGCGACCTGCGCCGCGAGCCCGTCGCACGCGACTTTCAGGGTTTCGAGCTCGGCGCGGCGCGCCACTTGTTGCTGCAGCTTCTGATCGACTTCCGAACTGATCGCGTTGAGTCCGTCGAGCCTGGCTTCGAGCTTCTCAACGAACGGCACGCGTGCGGCGACGTGCGAGATCTGAGCGTCGAGCTCCGCGACCGTTTCGTGCAGCCGCGTCGCCTTCTGTGCCCCGTCCTCGAGCAGATCCATCTTGCCGAGGATGGCCTCCATCTTCGCCTCGAGCTCGGGCGCGCGCGTCGCCATCGCGGTCATGCGATCGCCGAACGCTTCGAGGGCAGCACGGTCGGCGCCAAGCTTGTCCCGCAGCTGCGCGATCTCGCCGTGCGCCTTGTAGAAGTCCTGAACGTCCTTGCGCAGCAGCTCGAGATCCTGACGGCTCTGCTTGAGGCTGTCCATCTGCCACGCGGTTTTCTTCGCGAGATCGTCCACCTGCTCGAGCCGGTCGTGCAGCGTTTCGAGCGACAGCTGCTTCCTGGTGAGGTCGTCGGCCTGTGCGAACAGCGTCTCGAACCGTTTCGAGATCGCGTCGACCTTCT
>DATKFO010000178.1:0-2746 GCA_035544355.1 Thermoanaerobaculia bacterium | reverse complement strand
TCGATCCTGCGATTGGTGACCGTGTGGCGAAACGTGCCGCGGAGTGTTTTCTTTTTCGGCGCGAGCGGTGTGCCAGTGAGCAGCGCGGTGTCGCCGTGCGGGAGGTGGAACATCGCGTTCATCAGCTTTCCCGATTCGCGTCGCATCAGCACGCGGCCGCGGCGGTCGGTGACGACGAACAGCGCGATGCGCATCGCGCGCGTGGCGACTTTTTCTTTCTTGCGCGGCAACTCGTCGATGCGTCCGGTCGCGCGCGCGACACAATCGTTCGCGAGGGGACACATCAGGCAGAGCGGATTGCGCGGCTTGCAGACGAGCGCGCCGATCTCCATCAAGCCTTGATTGAACGCGCGCGGATCGCTGCACGCATCGACGAGCAGCTGTGCGTGCGTCCACGAATCCTCGATGCCGAACAGGCGCGCGAGAATGCGCGTCACGTTGCCGTCGACGATCGGTGCTTTTTGCCGATGCGCGATCGACGCGATTGCACCTGCGGTGTAACGGCCGATGCCGGGAATCGTGAGAAGCTCATCGACGGTGTTCGGCACGACGCCGGCGAAGCGGTGCATCACATCGATTGCGCCTTCGCGGAGCATGCGTGCGCGCCGGTAGTATCCGAGGCCGGACCACGCGGCCATCACCGCATCCTCGGAAGCGTTTGCCAGTGCCGCAACGTTGGGAAAGTTTGCGAGGAAGCGTTCGTAATATCCGAGAACGACTTCCATCCGAGTTTGCTGCAGCATCACCTCGGAGACCCAGACGTGCCACGGATCGTACGTTGCACGCCAGGGGAGAGGACGTTGGTGGCGCGCGAACCACGTCTCCACGCGCTTCGCGATGCGGCGAGGTTCGAGAGTTGGCAACGGGCTTGTATTGTATTCTTGAGCTTCCTTCAGCGAGGACAACCTGCCATGGCGAGTGACCAGATGCAGTCATCTCAACCCGAGACCGAACAAGGCAAATACGTCTACTGCATCATCAAGACCGAGACGCCTCGCGATTTCGGCGCTGTCGGCATCGGTGCGCGCGGCGATCGCGTCTACACCGTTCCGTACCAGGAATTCGCGGCCGTCGTCTCGAACTGCCCGCTGATCGTGTTCGACCCGACGCGCGAGAACGCGCTTGCGCACGAGCACGTGAACGAGCTCGTGATGAAGGACTTCACCGTCCTGCCGATGAGCTTCGGCACCGTCTTCCGCACCGAGAACGACATCAAAGAATTTCTCAAGGGCACGTACGAAGCGCTCAGCGACGTGCTGCAGAAGATGGAAGGGAAGATCGAGTTCGGTCTCAAAGTGAACTGGGACAAAGACCAGGTCGTGAAAGAGATCGAGTCGGAGAACGAAGAGATCAAGCGCCTCAAGGAAGAGATCTCCTCGAATACATCAACATCGACGTACTTCTCGCGCATGCAACTCGGCCGCGTGGTCGAGAGCGCGCTGCAAGCGAAGGCCGATGCGTACGTGACGGAGATCTACGAAGCACTGCGCGACGCCGCGATCGCCTCGCGCTCGAACAAACCGATCGGCGACAAGATGATCATGAACGCCGCTTTCCTCGTCGAGCGCGACAAAACCAAAGCATTCGACGATCAGATCTCCGAGATCGCGAAAAAGTACGAGAACAAGTTGTCGTTCCTCTACACGGGTCCGTGGCCGCCGTATAACTTTGTGAATATCCGGTTGAAGCTGGAGAGAGCAGAAAGATGATCGGTTGTCAGTGATCGGTGATCGAGGCGGTTCATCGCTCGCCGGCACCTCCTCGATCACCGAGCACTGATCACATGTTCCTCTTAGACGACCTCCTCCTCCTCCCCATCACCGGCCCGGTCGCCGGGTTCCGCTGGATCATGACGACGATCCAGAAGATGGCGGACGAAGAGCTGATGAACGATCAGCCGTGGAAGGAGCGTCTGATCGAGCTGCAGATGCGGCTCGAGCTCGGCGAGATCAACGAAGAGGATTACACGCGCGAAGAGGCGGTCGTGTTCCAGGCGCTGCGCGACATCCGCGCGCGCCGGGAAGACATCGCGCGGCAGTTCGCGGCCGAGCAGGGCGAAGAGGCCACGGGGATCGGGCTGTATACGGGTTATGGCGAGCGATGAATTCGTTCGCACGCTGAACGAGCTCGCATCGCATCGCGTCATCCTCTTCGGCGGAAAAGGCGGCGTCGGCAAGACGACGCTCTCGACGAAAGCCGCGCAGCACTTCGCCGAATCGCGCAAAACGATCCTCTTCAGCGCCGACCCTTCCGCCCACCACCCCGAAACCGCGCAACCGCGCAACCTCACAACCGAATCCCTCGACGCCGAAAAACTCTACGCACGTTTCCTCGACACCAACCTCGCCTCGTTCATCGAGCTCGGCGATCGCGGCACGTATCTCGATCGCGACGAAGTGCGCCGCTTCTTCGAGCTCTCGCTGCCCGGCGTCGACGAACTGATGGCGTGGATGCGCATCGGCGAGCTCGTCGAAGAAAACGAAGATGCAATCGTCATCGTCGACACCGCGCCGACCGGCCACGCGCTGCGCATGCTCGCCGCATCGGAGCACTTCCGCCACTTCGCGAACGCGCTCGACGCGATGCAGGAAAAGCATCGCGGCATGGTGCGGCAGTTCACGCGGCGCGACGTGCGCGATGCGATGGATGCGTTCATCGAGGACTTTGCGGCGCGCGCGGACCGCTGGCGCGCGCTCCTCGGCGCGGCCGCGTTCGTGCCGGTGACGTTGTCCGAGCCGCTGGTGGT
>DATKFO010000177.1:0-2157 GCA_035544355.1 Thermoanaerobaculia bacterium | reverse complement strand
TCGTCGCGAGGGGAGGCACGAGCTCGACGTAGCCGCGCTCGCGCCACGAAGCGGGAACCCAGCTCGCGATCGTCGGCAACGCGCTGACGACGGCGCGGCATCCGCTCGCGAGTGCTTCGAGCATCGTGAGCGGGAGCCCTTCGAACAGCGACGGCAACACGAACACGCTCGTGTGGCGAAGGAGCTCCGCGACTTCATGCGGCTGCTTCGCGCCGGTGTGGACGACGCGTGCGCCTGCAGCGTGAACGAGTTCGTCCATACGTTGACCATCTTCGCCGGAGCCGGATGCGCCGATGAGGGTGATTTGCTGGTCTTTCGTTGCTTCGATCAGGAAGGGGATGCCTTTGGGCGTGGAGAGGCGTCCCACGAAGCTGATTAAGCGTTGGCCGTTGGCCGTTGGCCGTTGGCCGAAGACTTCTTGATCGAATCCTGCGCCGGTGAGCGCGATTTTGTTGTCTTCGACTCCGAACACTTCTTTCGTGTCGTCGATCGATTGCGGGGTGAGCACACAAATGCGATCCAGTTTCTGCACGCCGGGGACGACACGCGGCGCGAGGTGCGGTGCTTTGATCATCTGGCGCAGCTCGGCGTTGTGTGATGTGGCGACGATCGGGATGTCGTCGAACACGTCGCGTGCGAGAGCGGTCATCAGCCAGAGGTGATGAGTGTGGACGATGTCGGGCTTGAACGTTTCGCGCACGCGCCGCATCACGCGTCGCGATGCGGCGAGGTATTGATCGACTTCGCCCTCGGACATGCGCGAGAACACGGTCGTCGGATACGGCATCACGTCGCTGTTGCCGGGGACGGGGAACGGCGCTTCGTCGGAGGGGAAGATGATCGGCGAGAGCTCGTCGTCGCGCAGTGGCGGAAGCTCCGAGGCGGATGTTCCCGGCGGGCCGCCGACGATCGCGTGTTGCGTGTAGCCGCGGCGCGCGGCCTCGCGCACCATCGCGGCGAGGAAGACGCCGCTGCCCGAGCGGCCCGGCCGCTGCGAGAGGATGTGGAGCACGCGCGTCATCCGGCCAGCGATCTCCTCACGCGATCGACGATCTCTTCGGGATCGTGCGGCACGCGCGGCGCTTCGCCGTCGGCTTCGGCGGCAACTTTGATCAGTAGAAACGACGGGCCGCCGTTGCGCAGCAGATCGTCGACGGCCTTCGCGATTTTCTCCGGCTCGCACGCGCGCATCACGTGCACGTAGCCCGCGGCGCGCGCGATCGCATCGAGATCGACAGACGTCGTGAGCGAGCGTTGTCCGCCGGTCGATCCGTAGACTTCGTTGTCGAGCACGACGTGCAGAAAATTTCTCTGCTTGCGCTCGGCGACCATCGCGAGCGTGCCGAGGGTCATGAGGAGATTACCGTCGCCGTCGAGAATCACGACGCCGCGCTCGGGCTGCGCGATCGCGATGCCGAGTCCGATCGACGACGCGAGTCCCATCGAGCCGAGCATGTAGAAATTTTCGGTGCGATCGTCGGCGGCACACGTTTCGCGCGAGATCCAGCCGTTCGCGGTGACGACGATCTCGTCGCGCAAACGCGCGAGGACGATCGCGATCGCATCGGCGCGGCGGATCATGCGAGCGCTCCGCGCGTCGATGTGGCACAGACACTCTTGTCTGTGCGCCCCGCGCCGAAATGAGCACAGACAAGAGTGTCTGTGCCACATCGTTGCACGCGCTTCACGCGAGCACTCCCGGCCGGAACACCATCGCCGCCGGCATCCGCTGGGTATCGAGCGATTGCATCGCGCTCGCGAGTGATTCTTCGATCGTGTTCGTGTGCGGCACGTGGTACGCGATGCCGAGCGCATTGAGGAGCGGCAGCGTCGCGGCGCCGGTGACTTTGTGCTCGGGCGAGTCGCTGCCGTCGTGGCCGCGCCAGCCGACGACGAGGAGCGCGGGGATGCGGTAGATCGTGAGCAGCGATGCGAGCGCGTTCACCGCGAGTGCGAGTCCGGAGTTCTGCATGATCACAACGGGTCTTCGTCCGCCGAGCCACGCGCCGGTTGCGACGCCGAGGGCGACGTTCTCCGAGACGGCGGGGACGTAGCCGATCTCCGGACGCGACTCGATCTCCCGGAACAGCGCCTTGAACGTCGAGTCGGGAACGCCGGTGAAGAAGTCGAAGCCTTTTCCGAGCAACAGCTCGAGGA
>DATKFO010000176.1:0-2952 GCA_035544355.1 Thermoanaerobaculia bacterium | reverse complement strand
AGACGCGCGTCGCGAGCCAGTTGCGATTCGTGCGCCGCACGCCGCCGTCGGCGAACACGACGTCGCCCGCGAGGCCGTCGAACTGGACGTGGGTCGCCCAGCTCTGCTCATCGAACGTCTTGTCGGAGCCCGCGGAGACGATGCGGTAGCTGCCGCCGGGCGTCGATTCGAGGCGATACGGCGTGCCCCACGGATCGGAAATGTTCGAGAGGCGCGCATTGCCGGTCGAGTTGCGCTGGAACTCGATCGAGAACGCGACGTCGTGAATGATCGCGAGGTTGGTGAGGCCTTTTTCGAGGTCGGCGGCGGAAGGCGTCTGTGCGTGCGCTGCGCCGGCGATGCCGAGCACGCAGAGTGCGAGGAGTTTTCTCATGATCGCGCGATTCTAGCGCGCGCCGCGCCACGTCCGGTTTCAGGTTGGTGACGACCGCCACCCGCGAATGCGCTCCGCAATCTTCTCCGGCGTGAATCCGAGGTGCTCCGCGATCTGCTCATAGGGCGCGGAAGCGCCGAAGCGATCGATGCCGACAACGAGCGCGTCGTGGTTCACGTACTTGTACCAGCCGTCGGAGCGGCCCGCTTCGATCGCGACGACGCGGCTGCGGTTGCCGAGGACTTCGTTCTGGTAGTCCACAGGTTGACGATCGAAGAGATCGAGGCAGACCGCAGACACGACACGCGCCTGGACGCCTTCGTTGCGCAAGAGATCCGCGGTCTTCACGGCGAGCGGCAATTCGGATCCGTTCGCGATCAGCGTGATGTCGCCGTCGCTGTAGCCGTCGAGCACGTACGCGCCGCGCAGCACGCGCTGCGGATCGAAGTCGAGCGGACGCGGAATCAGATCGAGTTTCTGCCGCGTGAGGACGAGCAGCGTCGGTCCGCTCGGATTCTTCAGCGCGTGCGCCCACGCCATCGCGACTTCGGCGCCATCCGCGGGACGGAACAGCGTCATGTTCGGGATCAGACGCAGCGACCAGAGGTGCTCGATCGGTTGGTGTGTCGGACCGTCTTCGCCGAGGAAGACGGAGTCGTGCGTGTAGACGAAGATCGAGGGGATGCCCATCAGCGCGGCGAGGCGCACGGAGGGACGCATGTAGTCGGAGAAGATCAGAAACGTCGCGCCGAACGCGCGCCACGCACCGTACAGCGTCATGCCGTTCACGATCGCGCCCATCGCGTGCTCGCGAATGCCGAAGTGGAGGTTGCGGCCTTTGAACGTGTCGGTGTCGGGATGCTGGTCTTCGGCACCTTTCGCGCGCTCGATGCTGCCGCCGTCCTTGATCAGCGTGCTCGTCGACGGCGCGAGGTCGGCCGATCCGCCGACAAGGAACGGCACGATCGTCGCCATCTTCTGGATGACTTGTCCCGACAGCGCGCGCGTCGCGAGCGGCTTGTCGGATTTCGCACCTTCGAGCAGTACGGTCTCGTAGCCGTCCGGCAGCCAGTGCGCCCACTGCCTCTCCCATTCTTCGGCGAGCTGCGGATTACGCTCGCTCCACGCTTTCATCTCGCGATCCCACTTCTTGCGTTCACGCGAGAGCTTTTTCGTCTTGCGGCCGAACTCTTTGCGCACTTCGTCGGGCACGAGGAACGTCGGCTCTTCGGGCCATCCGAGTGCGGCTTTCGTCGCTTTCACTTCATCAGCGCCAAGGGGCTCGCCGTGTGCGCGCGCGGTGCCGTGATATTTCGGGCTCCCCCATCCAATGATGGTCTTCGCGATGATCAGCGACGGACGCGTGGTCTCGCGCTGCGCGCGGCGGATCGCTTTGCGCACCGCGCCGCGATCGTGGCCATCAATCTTCTGCACATGCCAACCCACGGCCTCGAAGCGCTTCTTCGCATCCTCGGAAAAAGCCAGCCGCGTTTCGCCTTCGATCGAGATGTTGTTGTCGTCGTAGAAGTAGATGAGATTGCCGAGGCCGAGGTGGCCGGCGATGGAGGCGGCTTCGGAGCTGATGCCTTCCATCAGATCGCCGTCGGAACAGATCGCGTAGATGTAGTGATCGACGGGCTTGAACGGATCGGGAGTGTTGTAGCGCGCAGCGAGCATCTTCGCGCCGAGCCCCATGCCGACGCCGTTGGCGAAGCCTTGCCCGAGCGGACCGGTCGTAACTTCGATGCCAGGCGCGTGACCGTATTCGGGATGGCCCGCGGTCTTCGATCCCCACTGACGAAAGTGCTGCAGTTCGTCCATCGTCATGTCGGAATAGCCGGTGAGATGGAGAAGCGAATAGAGCAACATCGACGCGTGGCCGGCAGAGAGCACGAAGCGATCGCGATTTTTCCAGTGCGGCTCGAGCGGATCGTGGCGGAGGAACTCGGTCCAGATCACGAAGGCCATGTCGGCCATACCCATCGGCGTTCCGGGATGGCCCGATTTCGCTTTCTCGACGCCGTCGACGGCGAGGAATCGGATCGTGTTGACGCAGAGCTCTTCGAGCTTGTCTTTGGGGCCGAGGACCGGTTTGTTGCTCGATTCGGCGACCGAGATCGCGGCCGCTCCTTCCGCCGCCGTGCTGCCGGGTTGCGGCGTGCTGCCCTGCTCTTCCATGAGGCCTCCGTTTCTCGGCGACGAAGTATACTCGTCGCTAATTCGGGAAACTCTCTCTCAACCAACACACCGGCGCGCGGAGGCAATCATGACCGACGAGAGCGTCACCGTGAAGGGCTCTCCCGTTCGCAGTCTGCAGAAATTCATCGACGCGAATCTCAACGGTGACCAGCGCGAAGTCGTGCTGAAGAATCTTCCGCCGGAGTACGCGACACGTTTCCGCTCGCCGATCCTCGCGACGGAAACGGTGCCGGTGCACATGCTCAATCGCTTCACCGAGGAAGCCGCGAAAGCGAAAGGCGAAACCGTCGAAGGGTTCGCGCGCCGCGCGGGACAGGCAGCCGCGAGCGACGCGGTGAAAGGCATCTACCGATTCTTCGCACTCGTGCTCACGCCGACGG
>DATKFO010000175.1:0-6961 GCA_035544355.1 Thermoanaerobaculia bacterium | reverse complement strand
CGAGTTGCGCGATGCCGAGAATCGCATCCCGTTTCCGAAGTATGTCGCGTTGATGAGAGCAGCAAAGGAGTTGTGCAACGACCCGGCGTTCGCGCTTCACTTCGGCGAATCGGCCGACGGCATGGAGGCTACGCTCGCCTGCATGATGGGCATCTTCTCGCCGACGATCGCGGAGAGCTTTGCGCACATCGGCGACGTCGATGACGGCAACAACGGTCGCTACCGCATCACGCGCAACGGAGAGCAAGTCCTGATCGTCGACACATCCGACAACGACGACTTCCCCGAGGCGACGGAATCGAGTTTCGCGCGGACCGTCTGCGCCGCACGCCGTCTCTTTGCCGGATCGGAATTCATCAAAGCCGTTCATTTCAGGCACGCCGAGCCGCCGTATCGCGCCGAGTACGACCGCGTCTTTCGCATGCCGATCGTCTTCCGCAGTGATAGCAACGCGCTGCTGATAGACGCCGCCATGCTGGAGCTCGGACGACGCGAAGCTCCGTCGCAGCAAGTCTTCGAGATCATGAAGGCGCGCGCGGAGACACTGCTGCAGCGCGTCGAGAGCGCGAACTCCACGCGGGGCCGCGTCGAAGCGTTGCTCATGGGCACCCTGCACACCACGGACGTGAGCATCGACTGCGTCGCGGGCAAACTCGGTCTGGGCCGGCACACGCTGTTTCGCAGATTGCGCGCCGAGGGCGTTACGTTCCGGCAGGTGCTGGACGAGCTGCGTCACAAGCTGGCAAACCAGTACCTGAGCGAACGCAAACTCGCAGTCGGCGAAACCGCCTACCTCCTCGGCTTCTCCGATCCGGCAGCGTTCTCGCGCGCGTACAAACGGTGGACGGGTCATAGTCCACGCACCCACACAATCAGCGCCGCGCGACACTGAGGATCGGAATCCGCACATTCGGCGCGGGGCGGTACGCCGGATGCGGATCGATGCGCGACGGATCGAATCCATTCGCGAGCAGTCGCGCGATCGCCGCGCGCGCGATCGTCACAGCGATCGTCTTTCCGGGACACGCGTGCGCGCCGATGCCGAACGTGAAGATCTCCCCGTTCGCGCGCGGATCGTGATTCGCCGCGCCGACGACAACGAGCACGACGTCGCCCGGCTCCAGCGTCTCGCCGTGAATCACGCAACGCTCGGCGATGAAGCGCCGCGTGTTCTGCACCGGTGAATCGAAGCGCAGCACGTCTTCGACGTCGGTGTCGCCGTGACGCGCCATCGCCAGCAGCGTCGCGAGAATCAACCCTGCGGTCGCGTCGTACGCCTGGACCATCACGCCAATTTGCGCGACGTCGAAACGTGCGAGAAGCCGCTCGGCCGCGGACGGCGCAGGCACACCACGAAACACCGACTGCACGAGCGCGCGCACATCTTCGGTCACGTCGTCCTCGACGCCGAACAGACTCGCGAGCACGCGCGTAGGCAACGTGAACGCGAGCTCGTTGACATCGATGGGCGTAACGAATCGATCGACAGTGTCACGCACGCGAGCGAGATGGAGCGCATCGAGCATCGCCTCGACCGGCGGCCGCAACGCTCGGTGCGCCTCGCCGTCGTTCATCCGCGCGAACCCGCGGAAAATCGGAAGCGGCTCGCCGGCGGGACGCACGCGCGCAGACGGATGCGTGAGCACCGCGGTCACGGCTTCGGCGCTCGTCGCGACCCAGAATCCGAGCTCGGGATCGCGATGGAACGGCGACTCCGCGACGAGGCGCGCGTAGTACGGATAAGGATCGGGATGCGTGACCGCTTCGATCGGATTCATGCGGCGACGATAGAGACTTCGGTGCGCACATACTTCGACTATCATCGAAATATTCTCGACAATATGTTCGACAGGCCAGACCTCTCCGCAACCGCCGCCGTCCTCGCCGATCCGACGCGCAGCCGCATGCTCAACGCGCTGATGGACGGCCGCGCACTCACCGCGACCGAGCTCGCGCTCGAAGGCGACGTCGTGCCGTCGACGGCGTCGAGCCACCTCGCGAAGCTCGCGGACGCGGGACTCATCGCGATCACGAAGCAAGGACGGCATCGTTACTTCCGCATCGCGACGCCGGAAGTCGCAGCGATGCTCGAAAGCTTCACGAGCTTTGCGGTGCAAAGCGGACGCGTGCCCGTCCGCACCGGCCCGCGCGACGACGGCATGCGCCGCGCGCGCGTCTGCTACGACCACCTCGCGGGCGAAGCAGGCGTGACGTTATACGCCTCGATGCGCGCACGCCGATTCGTTCGCGAAGCGCACGACACCGTCGCACTCACGACGAGCGGCGAGAAATGGCTCGGCGATTTCGGCGTCGATCTCCACGCGCTCCGCGCGCGACGCCGTCCGCTCTGCCGCACGTGCCTCGACTGGAGCGAGCGTCGCTCGCATCTCGCAGGAGCCGTCGGATCCGCAATCCTCGATCGCCTCTTCGCCCTGCGCTGGGCACGCCGCGAAGTCGGCTCCCGCGCAATCACGTTCACACACCGCGGCGAGGAGTTTCTGGAGAAGCTTTAGGAGTGCGTGCGGCCATGCCGCCGCTTTGGGTCGCGTGTTCGGGGTTGCGCGGTTGCAAGGTCACGAGGTCTCACCGCGCAACCGCGTGACCTCGCAACCGCGCGACTCGAACGCGCTGCCCAAAGCGGCGGCATGGCCGCACGCACTCCAAATTTACGAATTCGTTACCTTCGCAGCCCAGGTCCTCCCCGCCCTGGCGTCGCGATTGATTACGTTTCGCGCGCCATGAAACGACTCGCCGTCGCCATCGCTTTTCTTTTCGCCGCGCTCTCCTCGCCAGCGCAAACCAACGCCCTTCGCGAAATCGCGAACGGCTTGAGCATGCCGGTCGGCATCGCGCACACGAAGGACTCGCGCCTGTTCATCGTCACGCAGCCGGGCGCGATCTTCATCTTCGATGGATCGGAACTGTTGCCGACGCCGTTCCTCGACATCCAATCCGACGTCGTCTGCTGCGGCGAAGCCGGCCTCCTCGGACTCGCGTTCCATCCGCACTACAAAGAAAACGGCTACTTCTTCATCAGCTACGTCGCGCTATCCGGCGATCTGATCGTCGCGCGCTACTCCGTCAGCGCCGATCGCGACGTCGCCGATCCCGGGTCGCGCACGATCCTCATGGAGATTCCGCATCGCGACGCGCCGATCCATTTCGGCGGCGCGCTCGCGTTCGGGCCCGACGGCTACCTCTACATCGGCACCGGCGACGGCACGAACGTGAAGCAGCTCCCGACGAACGCGCAGAACCTCGCCTCCCTCCTCGGCAAGGTGTTGCGCATCGACGTCGATCACCTTCCCGATCTCGTGCCGCCCACGAATCCGCTCGTCGGACGCACCGATGCGCGCGGCGAGATCTGGGCGTACGGCCTGCGCAATCCGTGGCGCATTTCCTTCGATCGCGCGACCGGCGATCTCTGGATCGCGGACGTCGGGCAGGACGTGTGGGAGGAGATCGACGTGCAGCCCGCGACGAGCCGCGGCGGCGAGAACTACGGATGGGAAGAGCTCGAAGGCACGGGCTGCAACGCCGGCGATTGCTCGCCGGCCGGAACCGTCGAGCCCGTGCTCACCTACGGCCACGATGCCGGCGCGTGTGCGATCACCGGCGGCTATCGCTATCGCGGCTCCGCGATTCCGGAGCTCGCAGGCCTGTACATCTACGCCGACTTCTGCACCGGCACGATCTCCGCCGCGCAACCGTTCGCTGGATCGGAATGGCTCCCGCGCCAGCTCTTCAACACGCGCTTTCTCGTCAGCTCGTTCGGCGAAGATCGCAACGGCGAGTTGTACGTGATCGATTACGGCGGCGGCGCCGTGTACAAGATCGAAGACGCGCGCGGACCGCGGCTACGTGTCTTCGCCCCCCGATTGTGAAGCTTCTTTCTTCTTCGCCTCGGACTCTTCGAGCGATCGCAGCAACCGGCGCATGATCCGCGCCCGGCTGAACTGCAACCAGAGCACGACGATCAACGCGAGACACGTCAGCGCCATCCATAGCGAGAAGGCTTCGTCGGACATTGCGCGATCAGCTTACTCCGGTTCTCGCTCGCGGTACGTCTCGTGGTAGGGCAAGCGATCCTCGTGCGGTTTCGTGGAGCGCACGAAACAGCGGAAGCGCAGCAGCTCGAGCCGTTCCGCCTCGTCGAGCAGCTCGTCGGGCTTGTGGCTCTTATTCTCATCATCGACGTTGTAATAGAGCATGCCGTCGATCGCGTAGTCGCGGCGGAAGCTCGTCCGCCACTGCGAATTGCTGCCCCAGCCCATGGACTGATCTTCCCGCGGACGCGTGCGGCGCGCGAACGCCCAATAGAGCGTCGAATGTTCGGCGATCTCTTTCGTCAATTGATTGGTGCCGGCCGCGACGCCACAACCCGCGCGATTGATCAGCAGCGGACCGAGCATGTAGCCCGGCCAATACGTATCGACGATATGAATCGGCGACTCGGGATCGGGAAGCGCGTCGACGGTCACGATCTCGTGGAAGAACGGATGAAACGCGGCGCGCTCGATCTTGCGGAGGCCGAGGGATTCCATGAAGCCGGCGAACTCGGCGCGGGTGATGGTCTCGATTCCCCAACTGTCGAACCGTTTGCAATCCGCGGGAGCAAGGCCGAGGAGCAGGAGATCGACGATGCGGGAGAGCGCGTAGAGCCGCCAGATCTCTTCCGTCGTCGCGGCCGGAATCGGATCGCCCGTGCGCTTCGCGAAACTCGCGAGCCACGCGCGCTCGCTCTCATGCGACGCGACCCAGGGGCGCACAACATCCGCATACAGCGCCGTGCCCTCGTAGTGGAGGAACGCCTCATAAAGCTCGCGATACGGCTCCTGATCAGAATGCATCGGGCCGCTTCATACCACTACCAGCGACCGAAGAAAATGATCAGCACCGCACAGACCACCGCAAAGAACGTGGCGACGGGAACGAAACGACCGACATTGCGCTCGGATGCTCTCTCCATAAGCGCGCGATTGCGCAAGGATGACGCCGCACGGACCGATCGCGACTAACGCTCGATCTTTGTGCGTGTTAACCGCGAATCGCGCGCAACACCCAGGCTTCGCCGACGTTCGTCGTTCGGCCAGCCGTCCAGATTGCGCACGACCTAACGCAACTCGAATCCACAGACGCGGCACCGACTGCGGTTGACGCCATACGTCGAGCGCCCGCAGCTCGGGCAGCGCTCTGCATCGAACGAGAGAAATTCGAACAGGAACATCGACGCGAACACGAGGATGCCGGCGGTGGTCTTCGAGATCACGCCGGCATACGCGAGCCACGCGAGCAGCCCGACGCAGGCGAACCAAATCAGTGCGAGCAGCGCGCGCAAATGCGATGGCTCCGGTTCATTGTCGTGTGAGGCAGTCTACGCAAGCCGATGACGGAGTGTCCCGAGTTCGCGCTCGTCGATCATGAGTTCATCTGCGCCGGTACCGCAGTGCGGAGGCTTCTACAACGTCGCAACAGGCTCGGGCACCCGCGACGAAGGCGAAGAAGCTTGCGCAACGCAATAGCGAGTGCCTGCGACGGCGTGATCAGCCCCGGCTGCAGCTACATCGATTGCCCCAGGAAATGTGGAATGGAGCGTCGCAATGGATAGCGTTGGCCGCCGGTGTTGAAGAGCATGCGACTACGATCGTCGTCACCCCAATCAGTTCGGGTCGCGCAAACTCACCCAAAGCGCATCGAAGTCATCGTCGAACTCCGGATGCTTGAGATCCTCAACCATCGCAAAGAATTGGCCGTATCTCTGCCACCAGCGCCGCCCAATCTCGGTTCCATCGACAGGCAAGGTGGACCTGATCCGCCGTGCGTAGAAGTTCAAATACAGCAGGTGCTTACGAAGCTCAGCCGCCTCGAACAGCCGATTGGCAATTAACATCAGATCGGAGGCAGCTTGTCCGAGGCGATACGAATAAAGCGCTGCGGTGGGATTGATCTGCGGTTGGCCAGAATCACTCATGCTCACACCCTACCCTACCATCCAATGAGCCAAAATCGGCCCATGGACAGCTTACGCCTGCGTACCTGGCAGATTCAAGAATCTTTCTCGGTTTAGTGCTTATGCTCGCGACAGTAAAGAAGTGTCCTATCTTTTCGTTGACGTTTCCGCAACTCCAGACTTATAAAAAACGCCGACTTTTCAATACCCGTTGGGTCGTGCCAAGAACTGCCTCCGTAAGTTCCTCGACCGGAAGATGCTTCCCCTCGTTGTCGAACGCAGTGACGCGGTACGGTTCGAACTCTGGTGCGCTGATTCGGAAGTAGGCGTACACGTTGTTTGCGAGCCAGTGCGGAACCGGCAGATTGCGATGAGTGGCCGCTTCGCGATGCACAAACGACGTGATGCAATCGGCTGCGGAGCCATAGAGGTAGCGGATGAGGACCTGGGACTTTGCGGCCGCAGCGATATGGAGAGGCGACAGGGTCACACCGCTCGGGAACGTGAGGACGCAGGCGGCGTTGCCGGATGCCATCGCTCGCTCACGAAGGTGCGCGGATAGTTTTTGGCAGGTCATGTCGTTGAAGAACGAATCCCAACCATCCCGCAACCCGGCGAAATCGATTCCGTCGCACTCGGGAAAGCGGTCGATCTCGATGTGCAGGTAGCGCCGGGTTTCGCCGATGTAGCGCGCGAGATGGCTTTTCCCCGCTCCTGACGGTCCGAGGATGAATAGATGTCTTTCCGCGGCCACGCTCACTTCCCCAACCGCCCCCGCGCCCCGCGGTGCCGCGGGTCGAAGCGCAGCGCTTCCTCCCATCCCGCCCGCGCGGCCGCCATGTCGCCGCGGCGCGCATCCAGATCGGCGCGGAAAACGATCGCGTCGGCGACGTAAGGAGCCTGCGCGAGCGCGGCGTCGATCTCGCGCGTGGCGGTTTCGGAGTCGCCGCGGTTTGCGGCGGCGATGCTGAGCATGACGTGCGGGCGGAAGAGCGCGCGCGTTGCGGGATC
>DATKFO010000174.1:0-2591 GCA_035544355.1 Thermoanaerobaculia bacterium | reverse complement strand
AGGGGCGGGCCGCCTGGAGAGGCGGCCCTACGTTGGGGAACGTAGGACATGCTCTCAGCTTGTCCTGCCCGTGCCACCCGCCAGGGAGTTGCGGGCTGCGACGAACGCACGATTTCCGCGAGGGGCGGGCCGCCTGGAGAGGCGGCCCTACGTTGGGGAACGTAGGACATGCTCTCAGCTTGTCCTGCGTGTGCCACTCGCGGGGGAGTTGCGGGCTGCGACGACAGCACGATTTCTGCGAGGGCGGGCCGCCTGGAGAGGCGGCCCTACGTCGGGGAACGTAGGACATGCTCTCAGCTTGTCCTGCGCGTGCCACCTGCGGGAGAGTTGCGGGCTGCGACGAGGATGTTAGAACCGGTACGGGATCTCCGGCGAGTCCGCGGGCACGCGCCAGTGATCGGGGTCTTCGTAGCGATACGCCTGATCGACGAGATTGAGCACGATGCTCACGCCGGGCGCGATGTTCTGCACGCCGTGCCACACGCGCGGCGGGATGATCACGCGTGCAGGCCGCGTCGTGCCGAGCGCAATTCATTGATCGCGCCGCGCGTCGGCGAGTCTTCGCGCGCGTCGTACAACACGATGCGCATCGACCCGAACGCGACGAAGAGGCGATCCGTCGTCTTCGCGTGCGCGTGCCACGCGGCAACGCCGCCGGGATTGAGCACGACCTGAAACACCTGCTCGATCTTCGCGCCGTCATCGAGCCACTCCACGCGCGCGAGCTCCGTCAGATAGCCGTTTTCCTTCGGCACATTGACGACGTCGCGCACGATCACGCCGTCGATCAGCGTTAGCATCGGGCGCCAGTCCGCGGTGATGCTCTGCGCATCCTTCGTCGCGCCGCCCACGCCACTCGCTCATCGCGATTCCTCGATTCGCGGCAGTCGTCCGTACACGCATCGCCGACGACGATCAGCTCCCAGTCCGCGAACGTCGACGCGCGCACCGACTCGATCGTCAGCCGGAGGACATTGCTCCGGTTGTACGTGGAAGTGACGATCGAAACGGCGGGCATCGGATGCGACGATTGTAGCGACTATCATTCCGCGCGATGGCGATCCTTCGCAGCCGCCGCGTCGTCACGCCGCATGGAACGCGTGGGGCGTCGATTCACGTGCGCAACGGCCGCATCGAGCGCGTTGCCGATTACGACGACGTCGACGTCAACGTGATCGATTACGGCGATCTCGCGATCCTCCCCGGCATCGTCGACTCGCACGTGCACGTCAACGAGCCGGGCCGCACGGAGTGGGAAGGATTCGACACGGCGACGCGCGCGGCCGCGGCGGGCGGCGTCACGACGATTGTCGACATGCCGCTCAACAGCATTCCGGCGACGACGAGCGTCGAAGCGCTGCTGCTCAAAGCCGAAGCGATGTCGGGGAAGTGTCGCGTCGACGTGGGATTGTGGGGCGGTGCGGTGCCGGGCAATGCATCCGCGCTGCCGGACATGCTTCGCCACGGCGCCCTCGGATTCAAATGCTTTCTCGTCGACTCCGGCGTCGCGGAGTTCGGCCATCTCGATGCGGACGGACTCACGCTCGCACTCGATGCGCTGCGCGATCGCAACGCGCCGCTGCTCGTGCATGCGGAACTCGCGGAAGGCTTGCACGCGTTCGACGGCGACTCGCGCTCGTACGCTGCGTATCTCGCATCGCGTCCGAAGCGCGCGGAAGATCTCGCGATCGAGCTCGTCGCGAAAAAGTGCGACGGCGCCCGCGCGCACATCGTCCATCTCTCGTCATCCGGCGGACTCGATCCGCTGCGCCGCGCGCGCGATGCTGGTCTCGCGCTCACCGCGGAAACGACGCCGCACTACCTCTACTTCGACGCCGAATCGATTCCCGACGGCGCGCCCGAATTCAAATGCGCGCCGCCGATTCGCGAGCATGCGAATCGCGAGGAGCTGTGGCGCGCGATCGGCGACGAGCTGCTCGCCGCGATCGTGAGCGATCACTCGCCGTGCACGCCCGAGCTCAAGAAACTCGACGAAGGCAACATCGAGCACGCGTGGGGCGGCATCACATCGCTGCAATTCGCGCTTCCGATCGTCTGGACCGAAGCGCGCAAGCGCGGCATCGCGCTCGAAAACATCGTGCGCCTGATGACCGAAGGACCGGCGAAACTTGCAGGTCTCGATCATCGCAAAGGAAAAATCGCCGCCGGCTACGACGCCGACTTCGCGATCTTCGCGGACGACGAGACGTTCCGCGTCACGCCGGCGATCAACGAGCATCGGCACAAGGTCACGCCATACGCGAATCGCACATTGCGCGGCGTCGTGAAGGCGACGTACGTGCGCGGCGAAAAGGTGTGGGAGGATGGGCGACATCTGGGAGATGCAATCGGAACATGGCTGACTTCACAGACCTGATCGACCTCGCCTCCGAACGCCTCGGCGGCTCGGTGCTCTACGCGACCGACGATTACTTCGCGGAAAAGGAAAATCTGCTCAAGCCCGCGCGCGCGATCTGGAAGGAGCACGAGTACACCGATCGCGGCAAATGGATGGACGGCTGGGAGAGCCGCCGCAAGCGCGTCCCCGGACACGACACCGCGATCCTCCGCCTCGGCTCACCCGGCGTGAT
>DATKFO010000173.1:0-2069 GCA_035544355.1 Thermoanaerobaculia bacterium | reverse complement strand
GCACCGACGCCGGCGCGTTTCCGTGGGATTGCTGCCAATCGAAAGAATTCGCGTACATGACGCGCGACGGCATGTCGCCGATGAACGCGATCCGCTCCGCAACGAGCGCCGCCGCGCAGATGCTCGAGATGGACGACGTGGGCGCGCTCGAAGCGGGCAAGCTCGCCGACATCGTCGCCGTGCCCGGCGATCCGCTGCGCGACATCACCGCGCTGGAGCGCGTGGGATTCGTGATGAAGGACGGCGTCGTGTATCGGAAGCCGCCGCTCTAGGAACCCAAGCGCGGATCCTCTTCGCCAGATCGCGCGATCTCGTTACGCAAATTCGGGCAGATTCGTCCCATTCGTCCCTCAACTTTGCCCATTCATGGGCAAAGTTTGCTCAAGTTTGAGGAAAACGCGCCCACGCTTGGGCTAAGTTTCCCCAAACTTGAGCTAAATTTGCTCAAACTTGGGGAAATGGAGCCCAACCGTGGGCTGAGTTTGCGCAAGTTTGGGCAAAATTTGCCCAAGTTTGGGGAAACTTAGCCCAATCATTGCGGCAGTTTCCACAAACTTGCTGACGGTGGGACACGACTGCGCGGAAACGCGCTCTGGAAAGATGTGGCACAGACACTCTTGTCTGTGCCGCACTCGGGAGGCCGGAGCCAGTGTGCATCGGTTCATCCCGCGCGGCGCGCACAGACAAGAGTGTCTGTGCCACATCTTTGTGCTTTGCGACATTTTCGCGAGGGCTGTCCGAAAGCGGCGATTGCGATCGCCGCAGTCCAAATCGCCGCTAAAGCTTCCCCAGCTCCGCATCGAGATGCGCGAGCGCGTGCTGCAGCGACGTCCGCCGCGCGTCCGACTGCGTCGTCTCCAGCTCGTGCACGATGCGCCGCCGCGACAGCTCGAGGCTCTCGCGCTTCTGCTTCTGCTCGCGCTCCTCGGCCGTGAGCGGCGTCGTGCGCTCCGTCGCGCGGGCGGCATCGTCCTTCTGCGACTCGACGGATTTGCTTTCCCATCCGCGTGCCATGGCGGCCCTATTGTTAACCCAAACGCTCCCTCCGGCGTATCACCAGCGACATCGGAGGTAGTTCATGGATCTCGTACCCTTACTTGTCCCGATCTTCACTTCGTTTGCGTCGTTCGGGATGGTCTGCTTCGTCGTCTGGACGATCTCGCGCAATCGCTCGATGCGCGCGCGGATGCAGGCGGAAGTCCAAACCCGTCTGATCGAGCGCTTCGGCACTGCGCCGGAGCTCGTCGAATTCCTGAAATCGCCCGAGGGGAAGAGCTTCGTCGGCGATATCGAGCGCATGCCGCGCTATGCGGCCGGCGATCACATCCTCGGCGGGCTGCGCAAGGGCATCGTCGTCGCGCTGCTCGGACTCGGATTCCTCGCCGTCTACGCGTTCTGGCCGAACCTCGGGATGCTCATCCCGGGATTTCTGCTGCTCACGCTCGGACTCGGATTCGCGATCTCGACCTTCGTGTCGATCCGGCTCTCGCGCTCGTGGGGCATCTTTCCCAAAAAGAACGACGACATTCGTGAATGATGATGGACGCGATCGCACTGCCGATGCCGGACGCGCGGGAGAAGCGCGGCGGGAGGCAGGCTCCGCAAAAGCCGATGGATGAGGCGCGCTTCGAAGCCTTCTACAGGAAAACGGCCGGGAACCTCTGGTCGTACCTGTACCGCCTCACCGGCGATGCGATGACGGCGGACGATTTGCTGCAGAAGGCGTTCTTTCGCCTGCTGCGCGCGAATCCGCAAGTGGCGACCGACGACCATCTGCGCAATTGGATCTTTCGCGCGGCGACGAACGTCGCGCTCGATCACTTCCGCGAAACGAAACGCGATCGCGCGCGTTTCGCGGAAGCCGTCAAGGAAGCGATCGCACACGAGCCTGAGGACCTGCGCCACGACATGGCGCGCGTCTTCGAGGAGCTCAAGCCGCGCGAGCGCGCGCTCTTATGGCTCGCGCACGTGGAGGAATCGGATCACGAAGAGATCGGCGAGGCCCTCGGCGTGAAGACCAGGAGCGTCAAGGTGCTCTTGTTCCGCGCCCGCAAGCGCCTCGGCGAGCT
>DATKFO010000172.1:0-3765 GCA_035544355.1 Thermoanaerobaculia bacterium | reverse complement strand
CTGCAACTCGTCAGTCACGGCTCTTGCACAACTCGCTTCCCGATGCTCAAAACCCGCAACCTCGGTGCATACCGCGACCTCCTCCTTCTGTTCACGAAATACGGCCGCAAGGATTTTCATCTCTCGTTCACTCCGGATGAGCTGCTGCTCGAGCAGGAAACGGCCGCGCCTCCTGAGCCAAGCGTGCGCGAGCGTGCGGAGGCGTTCGCGAATGCGCTCAAGCAGATGGGGCCGACGTATGTGAAGTTCGGGCAGTTGCTTTCGACGCGGCCCGACATCGTGCCGAACGAGTACGTCGTCGCACTCGAGTCGCTGCAGGACAACGTCGAGCCGTTTTCGTTCGCCGACGTCGAGCGCACGGTCGAAGAAGAGCTCGGCGTGCGCATCTCGAAGGCGTTTTCCTTCTTCGATTCCACTCCCCTCGCCGCCGCATCGCTCGGCCAGGTGCACGTCGCTGCGTTACGCGATGGTCGCGAAGTCGTCGTGAAGGTGCAACGGCCGAATGTGCGCGAGCAGGTGCGCAAGGATCTCGAAGTGTTCGCGGAGATCGCCGACACGCTCGAAGCGCATTCGGAGATCGCGCGGAAGATGAACCTTGCCGGCACGCTCGAGCAGGTGCGCATCGCGCTGCTCGCCGAGCTGAATTACCTGCAGGAAGCGAACAACACCGATCACTTCCGCGAAGCGTTGCGCGATTTCGACGAGATCTACATTCCCGCCGTCGTGCACGACTTCACTTCGCAGCGCGTACTCACGACGGAGCTCGTGCGCGGACGCAAGGTCTCGAAGCTCACGCCGCTCGCGCTGATCGAAAGCAATTACGCGCGGCTCGCGGGCGTGCTCACGCGCGCGTACCTCAAGCAGATTTGTGTCGACGGTTTCTGGCACAGCGATCCGCATCCCGGCAACGTGTTCCTGCGCGAATGCGAAGGGCAGCCGCAGATCGTGCTGCTCGACTTCGGGATGGCGAGCCGCATCAGCTACGAGATGCAGGACGAGATCATCAAGCTGCTGCTCGCGATCTCAGCGAATCGCGGCAGCGAAGTCGCGGATGCCGTCGCGCGGATGTCCGAGGCGCAGGAGCGGTTCGATCCGGCAAACCTGGTGCGCGATGTGTCGACGATCGTGGCCTCCGTACATCAGGCGAACGCGGGCGACCTCAACGTCGGACAACTCATCTTCAACGTGATCGCCGTCGCGAACGCGAACGATTTGAAAGCGCCGCCGGAGCTGGCCATGCTCGCGAAGACGCTGCTGCATCTCGACGCGATCACGAAGCGCCTCGATCCCGAATACGATCCGAGGAGCGTGATCCGCGGCTATGGCGAAGAGCTGATGACGCGCAAGCTCGCGCAGAAGTTCAATCCGCGCAATTTCTATCCCGCGCTGCTCGATCTGAATCAGCTCGTGCTCGATCTCCCGCATCGCGCGCGCGAGATCATCGACCTCACCGCCGCCGGCAAGCTCGCGTTCGGCGTCAACCTCAAACAGGCGGAAGAGATCATCGGCGGCATCCACAAAGTCGCGAACCGCATCACCGTCGGCGTCGTGATCGCGGCGCTGCTGATGTCGTCGTCGTTCATGATGCGCTACCCCACCGGCTTCCAACTCTTCGGCTACCCCGGCATCGCAATCCTCGGATATCTCCTCGCCGCGTCGGCCGCGGTGTACCTGATCGCGTCGACGCTGTTACACGATCGCAAGGATCGCGAGCGCGCGCAGCTGAAGGGGAAGTGATGTGCGGAGCGCCGCCGTCTCGGCGGCTGGCCCGGCGGCGTCTCGCCGCCGCCCGGGGACGCAGGCGCGGGACGCCTGCGAGCCAGCCGGCGAGACGCCGGCGTTCCGTAAGTTAGCGGCTTGGCCGCACACATCCTGGGAAGGAACTGCAGGTTGCGGACGGTTTCGCCCAGCGTGATCGTCCGCTGCGTGCTCGTGACGGTTCTCTCGGCGCTTTCCGCAACCGCGGCGCCGGTTCGCTTCGTCGCGCCGAGCGAAGGCGCGCAGGTGATCGGGGCGACGACGTTGGAAGTTGCGACGGATGTGGCCGACGTGGATCGTGTCGAGTTTCTTGTCGACGGGACGCTCGTCGGTGTCGTGCGCACCGCGCCGTATCGCCTCGTGTTCGACTTCGGCACGTCGCTGCAGCCGCATCACATCGTCGCGCACGTGCGCTCGCATCGCTTCCGGCAGGATGACATCGCGGAAGTGCGCACGGCCGCAGTGGGCGGCGAGTCGATCACGGTCAATCTCGTCGAAGTGCCGCTGCGTGTTCGCGCGCCGGGAGCGGTAACCGCGAAAGATCTGAACATCGCCGAGGACGGCGTGAAGCAGACGATCCGCGAGGTGCTCTTCGAGCGTCCTCCGTCGCGATTCGTGTTTCTCGTCGATCGCTCGCAGAGCATGGGCGAAGGGAAGCTCACGTCGGCGCTGGCAGCCATCGATATCGCGCTCGATCTTCTGCGGACCGGCGACACCGCGCAGATCATTTTCTTCAACCACAATTTCGGGCAGCTCGAGGATTTGCCGCGCACGACTCGCGCTTCCGCGCTGTACGCCAACGTCGAGCCGTCGGGCGGCACCTCGCTTCGCGACGCCGTCGTTTCCACCGTGACGCGCGAGCGCACGATCACGATCGTGCTCACCGACGGCTCCGATCGCAACAGCGAGATCTCCGATGAAGCAGCGCTGCGTCGCATCGGCGGTGCCAACAGCGCGTTCTTCGCGCTCGTGTTCGATCGCGCGTCGGCGTTCCTCGAAACGGCGTCGCAGAATACCGGCGGCGAGATCATGACGGCCTCCGCGGCGACAGTGGGCAGCGCGATGCGCGATCTCATCGGAGACATCAACAGCCGCTATACGCTGACGTATCAAAGCTCCGGAAAAAAGAAAGGCTGGCGCGCCATTCGGATCACAGCCGCGCGCTCCGGCGTGAAAGTGTTGAAGGCGCGGAAGGGATACTTCACCGAATGAAGCGCGTCGTGTTCGCGATTGCCTTCGTTGCGCTCACTGCACATGCGCAGACGCGCATCGCATCGGACATCGAGATCCGGCAGATGGAAGAGGACGCGCGCAAGGCGCCGGACTTCGACACGAGAGTCTCCGCGCACGTGAATCTCAGCGAGCTGCGGAGGGATCGCAACGAAACCGCGGCTTCGCAGCGCGAGCTCGAGACCGCGTTGCAGCTCGCGCGCGAAGAGCGCGATGCGGCGCGGCGCGATCATCATCTGCAGCGCTACGCGCTGGCGTGCAGCTGGTCCGGCATTGCGCTGGCGAGCCTCGATCGCGGTGTCGAAGCGTTTGCCGTTCTCGAGGAAGGCGTGCGCTACGGGGCCGAGCTGCCCGGCGTCTGGAACCTTTACTCCGTGGCGATGTTTCGTCTGCACCGGCCGGAGAAAGCGATCGGTGCCGCGCGTTTGTCCGTCGCAGCGGCGGAGCGCAAGACGGCACTGCACGCGACCGTGCGCGATTTGGTCGAGCTGAATGTCGATCGCTTCGCACTGGCCGAGGGACTGTTGGATGGCGGTGATGCAACCGCGGCGGAAGAGGCAGAGCAGATCCTCGTCAAGATCACGGAGTCACTCGACAGCGCTTCGTTCGAGGCGCTGCGCAAGACGCTCACCAAGCGCGAGGAGTTTCAGATCGTCACCGCGCCGACGACCGAGAGCGGCATCTATCTGATGGTCTTCAATCGCTCGCACATGCGGCTCGCGATTCTCTACGAGACTCGCGGCCTCGGCGACAAAGCGCGCCGCGAGTATCAGGCCG
>DATKFO010000171.1:0-2175 GCA_035544355.1 Thermoanaerobaculia bacterium | reverse complement strand
AGACCTCTCGTGTTCACCAAAATTCCGGCGGCGCTGCGGGCGCTCGCGGATCTGTACAGCGTCGAGGATTTGCTGGCCGCATGACTTCATCGGATGCGGGCAGCGCGCGCCGCGCTTCCTGACCTTCGGTCGTCCCACGTGTCCATCGCCGTCGAAGTCATCAACGTTGCACGCCGTTTCGGCAGCGTGCAGGCGCTCGACGGCGTGAGCCTCGCCGTCCACGAAGGCGAATTCTTCGGGCTTCTCGGTCCCAACGGCGCGGGCAAGACAACGCTGATCTCGATCCTCGCGGGCCTGACACGCGCCGACCGCGGCACCGCGCGCATTCTCGGTCACGACGTCGTCGACGCGTATCGTGCTTCGCGCCGCGCGCTCGGAGTCGTTCCGCAGGAGCTCGTCTTCGATCCGTTCTTCACGGTACGCGAAACGCTAGAAATCCAATCCGGCTATTTCGGTATTCGCGACAACGGACCCTGGATCGACGAAATTCTCCATCACCTCGACCTCGAGACGAAGGCGAACGCCAACATGCGCTCGCTTTCGGGCGGGATGAAGCGCCGAGTGCTGGTCGGGCAGGCCCTCGTTCACAAGCCGCCGGTCATCGTGCTCGACGAGCCGACCGCGGGCGTCGATGTCGAGCTTCGGCAGAGTCTGTGGGCGTTCATCCGCAAGTTGAATCGCGATGGCCACACGATCATTTTGACCACGCACTATCTCGAGGAAGCCGAGGCGCTTTGCGCGCGCATCGCGATGCTCAAGGCTGGCATAGTCGTCGCGCTCGACACCAAGCAGAATCTCCTCTCCCGCTTCGCCGGGCTCACCGTCAGGCTCGCCGCCTCGCGCGTTCCCACGGCATGGCAGCCGCGTGTGCTGCGCCAGGACTCCGGCGTCTTCTTCATCGGACTCGAGCGCTATTCCGATCTCGAGGCGCTGCTCGCGGCGCTGCGCGAGGAGGCGATTGCGATCGACGAGCTCGCGCTCTCCGAGACGGATCTCGAGCAGGTCTTCCTCAAGATCATGTCGGGCAGCGGCACCGGATCGGCGCTGTCCGCGGCGGTGCGATGAAACCGATCTCCGGCGCCGGATGGCTGACGCTCCTCTACAAGGAGCTTCTTCGCTTCAGGAAGGTCTCGTTCCAGACGGTCCTCGCTCCGGTGCTGACCGCGCTTCTCTATCTGCTGATCTTCTCGCACGTCCTCGAATCGAACGTCTCGGTGTTCGGCGGAAGAGTCTCGTACACGGCGTTCCTGATCCCCGGCCTCGTGATGATGTCGGTGTTGCAGAACGCATTCGCCAACACGTCGTCGTCGCTGATGCAGTCGAAGATGAACGGCAACCTGATCTTCGTACTGCTCCCGCCGCTTTCGCCGCTCGAGTTCTTCGCCGCGTACGTCCTCGGAGCAATGGTGCGCGGCATCGTCGTCGGTTTGGGCGTCTTCGCGGTGACGCTCTTCTTTGTTCCCTCGCTGCTCGTGATGCCCCATCCGGGGTGGGCGCTCGGCTTCGCGCTGCTCGGCAGCGCGATCCTCGGGACGCTCGGTTTGGTCGCCGCGATCTGGGCCGACAAGTTCGACCAGATCGCGGCGTTCCAGAACTTCATCATCGTTCCACTCACTTTCCTGTCCGGCGTCTTCTACTCGATCCACTCGCTGCCGCCGACCTTCCAGAAGCTGTCGCATGCGAATCCGTTCTTCTATATGATTGACGGCTTCCGCTACGGGTTCTTCGGGTTGTCCGACGTGGCGCCATCGACGAGCCTCGCGATCGTCGCTGCGTGCGCCCTGCTGCTGTCGACTCTCACGCTCGCGATCCTGAAGAGCGGCTGGAAGCTCCGACATTGAGCGAGTGAGTCGCAGTCGTGCGCAACCGACAGCGGGAGTTCGCCTCCGACATCTACCGCCCGGATCCTCCGAAGAAGATGCCTATGGTCACGCCTGAATCCATCAAGACCGCGATCGCAGCCGCCATCGCCTGTGAGCACCTCGAAGTGCGCGGCGACGGCCAGCACTGGGAAGCGGTGATCGTGAGCGGCGCGTTCGCGGGAATTCCGCGGATTCGCCAGCACCAGCTCGTCTATGCTGCGCTCGGCGAGCGGATGCGCGAGGAGATCCACGCGCTGTCGATGACGACGCTCACGCCCGCGCAGTGGGCGGCGGCTCGGGGTAGCTGAGATGG
>DATKFO010000170.1:0-2328 GCA_035544355.1 Thermoanaerobaculia bacterium | reverse complement strand
CGCAGCGGGAGCTGGCGCGGCTCACCTTCGATCGCGTGCAGGGACTGTTGAACGAGCGGGTCATCTCGCGCGCCGAGTTCGACCGCGCCACCGCCGACTACCGGCAGAACGACGCGAAGGTGGGTGAGGTGCAGGCGGTCGTGCAGCGCAAGACCATTCGCGCGCCGTTCTCGGGCATCCTCGGCATCCGCCAGGTGAACGTCGGCCAGTATCTCGAAGGCGGCGCGAAGATCGTTTCGCTGCAGGCACTGCAACCGGCATTCGTCAACTTCACCGTTCCGCAGCAGGAGATGGGACAGCTCAGGAAAGGCGCGGCCGTCAACGTGACGTCCGATGCGATCGGCGGCAGTGAGACCGGAAGCATCTCCGCGGTCGATTCGATCATCGACGAATCGACGCGCCACGTGCGCGTGCAGGCCGTGTTCGACAACAGAACCGGAAAGCTTCGCCCCGGCATGTTCGTCGAGGCGCATCTCGCGCAGGGCGCGAATCGCAGCGTGATCGTGCTTCCCGCGTCTGCGATCGCATACGCACCGTTCGGCGACTCGGTCTACATCATCGAAACCGCGAAGGACGCAAAAGGCTCGCGTCCCGTCCGCCAGCAGTTCGTGAAGCTCGCGGGCTCGCGCGGCGATCAGGTCGCCGTCGTCTCCGGCGTGAAAGCCGGTGAGGAAGTCGTCACATCGGGTGTGTTCAAGCTGCGTCCCGGCGCGAACGTGCTCGTGAACAACGCGATCCAGCCGTCGAACAGCGCGGCTCCGAAGCCGGAGGATTCCTGATGAAATTTACGGATCTCTTCGTTCGCCGCCCCGTCCTCGCGACGGTGGTCAATCTCGTGATCCTGATCGCGGGATTGCAGGCGATTCGCTCGCTCAGCGTGCGGCAGTTTCCGCGCAGCGACATGGCGAACGTCACGGTGACGACTGCGTACATCGGCGCGAACGCCGATCTCGTGCGCGGCTTCATCACCGCGCCGCTCGAGCGCGTGATCGCAGGCGCGGACGGCATCGATTTCATCGAGTCGTCGAGCGGCCAGGGCGTCAGCACGATCACCGTGCACCTCAAGCTGAACTACGACACGAACGCCGCACTCACGCAGATTCAGGCGAAAGTCGCGCAGGTTCGCAACCAGCTGCCACCCGAGGCTGAGGCGCCGATCATTCAGCTGCAGACTTCGGATGCTCAGTTCGCAGCGGCATACCTCGGGTTCTCGTCGAAGGATCTCGATCAGAACCAGATCACGGATTACCTGACGCGCGTCGTTCAGCCGAAGCTCAGCGCGATCTCCGGCGTGCAGCGCGCCGAGATCTTCGGCGATCGCACGTTTGCGATGCGCGTGTGGCTCAAGCCCGAAAAGATGGCGGCGCTCGGCGTCTCGCCGTCGAAGGTGCGCGACGCGCTCGCGCAAAACAACTACCTCTCCGCCCTCGGCTCGACGAAGGGCACGATGACGTCGGTCAACCTCGTCGCGAACACGGATCTCAAGAACGTCGAGGAGTTCAAGCAGCTCGTCATCAAAGAGGAGAACGGCGACATCGTTCGGCTCAGCGACGTCGCCGACGTCGTGATGGGCGCGGAGACGTACGAGCAGGAAGTCTCGTTCAACGGCGAGACGGCCGTGTTCATCGGCGTGTTCGTGCTTCCGACCGCGAACACGCTCGACGTGATGAAGCGCGTGCGCGAGGCGATGCCGGAGATTCAGGCGCAGCTGCCCGCCGGTATGAGAGCCGGGATTCCGTACGACACGTCGCTCTACATTCAGGAAGCGATCGATGAAGTGCTGAAGACGCTCGCCGAAACGCTGCTCATCGTCATCTTCGTCATCTTCCTGTTCCTCGGATCGGTTCGCGGCGTGATCATCCCCGTGGTCGCGATTCCGATCTCGCTCATCGGCGCGGTGTTGCTGATGATGATCTTCGGCTTCACGATCAATCTGCTCACGCTGCTCGCAATCGTCCTGTCGGTCGGACTCGTCGTCGACGATGCGATCGTCATGGTCGAGAACATCGAGCGGCACATCCACAGCGGCAGACGTCCGCTCCAGGCCGCACTCGAGGCGGCCCGCGAGCTGGTGGGCCCCATCATCGCCATGACGATCACGTTGGCCGCGGTCTACGCCCCGATCGGCATTCAGGGCGGTCTCACCGGCGCGCTCTTCCGCGAGTTCGCCTTTACGCTCGCCGGCGCCGTTATCGTCTCTGGTGTGGTGGCGCTGACCCTGTCGCCGATGATGGGCGCGAAGCTGCTGCGGCCTGCAACGAACGAGCGCGGCTTCGCGGCGTGGATCAACCGGCGATTCGATTCAGTCCGCAGCGGATACACGCGCGC
>DATKFO010000169.1:0-2285 GCA_035544355.1 Thermoanaerobaculia bacterium | reverse complement strand
GTCGCGCGTGGCCGCGAGCTCGCCGTGCGTATGGCGATCGGAGCCAACCGAATGCGCATCGTGCGCCAGTTGCTGACCGAGAGCGTGCTGCTCGCGGTCGTCGGCGCGCTGGCCGGCGTTGCGCTCGCGTGGTTCGCGCAGCCGCTCATCGATGCATTGCGGCCGCCGGATCTGGTCACCTGGAAACCGATCGCGATCGACACACCCGCGCTTGTGTTTTCCGCCATTGTGGCGATCGTATGCGGCGCGCTGTTCGGGACCTTTCCGGCGTTGGTCGCCTCGCGGGCGAGTATCGCGGCGACGGCGTCGGAGCGCTCGGCCGGTCGTCGCGCGTCGCGGGTGCGGCAGACGCTCGTCGCCGTCGAAGTCGCGCTCGCGGTCGTCCTCGTCGCCGGCGCGGCGCTGCTCTCGCAGACGCTGTCGCATATGACGGCGGTTGAACCGGGATTTCGGCCGGACAGTGTCGTCTCGATGACCGTCGCGTTGCCGGTCGCGCGCTACAAAGACGATCTCCGCGTCGATCTGTTCTATCGCTCCGTCTTCGAGCGGCTGCGATCGATCCCCGGCGTCCGCGCCGCCGGGGCGATTCATGCGCTGCCACTCAGCGGCAACACATCGGTGCGTCCATATCGCGTCGAGGGGGCGGCGCCGGTCGATCCGCCGACGATCTCGCACTATCGCATCGTCCTTCCGGGCTACATCGAAGCGATGCGGATTCCGCTGCGCGCGGGCCGCACCTTCACCGACGCCGACACGGCGGATCGCCCACTCGTCGCGATCGTCAACGAGACGCTGCGCCGTGAGGGGTGGGGCGCGCGCAACCCGGTCGGCACGCGGATCACGTTCGCGGGCACGTACGCGCCGCCGAACGAGCGCTGGGCCGAAGTCGTCGGCGTCGTCGCCGACGTGCGGCACTTCGGTCCGGGCACGCCGCCGCCGCCGGAGATGTACTGGCCGGCGGAACAGATCGACGCGGTGCCGGGCGAGGCGCTGCGGCGGATGCGACGCGGCCTCACGCTCGTCATTTCGACTGAAGCGGGCGAGCCATTGTCGATCGTGCCGTCGGTCCGGGCGGCCGTTCGCGCGGTGGATCCGGATCAGCCGATTGCGAACGTGCGGACGATGACGTCGCTGATGAGCGCGTCGCTCTGGCTCTCGCGCGCGGCCGCGTGGCTGTTGACGGTGTTCGGCGGTGCCGCGCTGACTTTTGCGCTGCTCGGCGTCTTCGGCGCGGCGTCGTACTCAGTGGCGCAGCGGCGGCGCGAACTCGCGGTCCGGTTGGCGCTCGGCGCGGAGCCGGAGCGCGTGATGCGCCTCGTGCTGGCGGGCACGCTCCGGGGCGCGATTGTCGGCGTCGGCGCCGGACTCGTGCTCGCGGTTGCGCTGCGGCAGAGCGTGGCCTCGATGGTCGTCGGTATCGATCCGAGCGATCCGTGGACGTTGGCGCTGGTGTGCGGGTCGCTCGCGATCGCCACAGTGGCGACCTGCTGGTTCCCCGCGCGCCACGCATCACGGATCGATCCAATGCAGACACTGCGGAATGCGGATTGAGGCGTGCGGATGTCAATCCGTCATCCGCACTACCATTCGCTCGCGTGATGTCGGCGACGGGCGCGCGCCGCAGTTACTCATGGCGAGCTTCAACTCGTCCTGCAAAATCTCGATTCGACAGCAGCGTGACGGAATGCACCGAGTCCCGACAGAAACGGACGGCCGATACCGACCGCTTTTGTGCGGAGCGCCAGCGCCTTGAACGCGTCGGTGCCGCGCCGCGCTGCCGCCGACGAACACCGGAATACGATCCGCCGACTTCGGCGACCACTTCAGGCAGCGCTTCGATCGTCGCGCGTCCCGATTCCGTCAATCGGCCGCCGCAATTCGATTCTGGGAGGCCGCCGAGGTCGGGCGCTACTGCTCCTGCGGGTGGTGGGCGCAGGTGGTGGGCGCACTTCGCGTTCACCCGCATCAACATTGAGCCGATCATCCTCAAAAATAAGATCGAGGAATCGCTTCGGAACGAGCCGAAGACATCAAGAGTGGGGAAGTGCGTGGGCTATCTTGACCTGCGAGCGTTCCAGAGCGAAGGCCATCCCGGCGGCGGTTCGTCGTTGATATCGGGTCACCGCTTTTCGGGAATATTGATCGTGGCCGAATGAGAGACCTGCTCACACGATTGCAGCCGTGCGGCGTTCGAAAAGGACGCTTGGAAATCGATACCGCTCGCGCGTGCTGACGCACATCAAATCCCCACCAACGCTCTTCTCGTCGACGACGTCCCGCAACAT
>DATKFO010000168.1:0-7627 GCA_035544355.1 Thermoanaerobaculia bacterium | reverse complement strand
CGATGAGCACCGATCGCAGTTCGAAATGCCGGAGCAGCGGCAGGTCGCGCAGATCCTCGTCGCGAGCGAAGCCGATGCGAAAACCATGTACACGCAACTCATCACCGGCGCGGACTTCGCCGAGCTCGCGCAGCACAAATCACGCGACGCGCAATCCGCATCCTCCGGCGGCGATCTCGGATGGATCAACGCGACCAACGTGCCCGCAGCCTTCAACGAAGTGCTGACGCTGGCGAAGGGAAACTTCACGAAACCGATCCATTCCGAGAACGGATGGCACATCATCAAAGTGCTCGACACGAAACCGAAGTCGCAACGTCCGTTCGACGAAGTGAAAGACGAAGCGCGCAGGAAAGCGCTCGACATCAAACAGAAAAATGCGCAGCTCTTCTGGGTTCAAAAACTCCGCGCCGCCGCCGAGATCCAAGTCGACGACGGCGCCGTTAAAGAATTCGTGCGACTGGAAAAGTGAGAACGACATCATGAAACCTACTTCGCAGTAACGCTTCTGATCCTCGCCGGCTGCGCGCAGAAAGAAACCGTCGCGCCACCGACGGCGTCCGCCGCGCCCGCTCCTCCCACACAATCCGCGCCCGCCGATCTCGTGAAACTTCCCGCAGGTCATCCCGCGATTCCGAACGTCGCACCGCAGCCGCAGGCCGCGAGTGCCGGTGCGCTGAACGGAAAAATCGTCGAGACCTTCAACTCCGGCGGCTACACGTATCTCCGCCTGCAAACGGCGAGCGGCGACGCATGGGCCGCAGTGCGCGAGACGAAGGTGAAAAAAGGCGCAACCGTCGCGATCGACCCGCAGATGACGATGGAGAAATTCACATCGCCGACGCTGAATCGCACGTTCGACAAGATCGTATTCGGCACGATCGCCGGCGCGCCGGCTCCAGTCGCGGCAGCAGCACCAGCACCGGCTCCCGCGATGGCTCCGGCAATGGGAACGCCCGCGCAACACATGCAATCCGCCGCGACCGGCGACGTCCACGTCGATCCCGCGACCGGCGGAAAAACCGTCGCCGAGGTGTGGAAGTCGAAGAGCGCGCTCGCAGACAAAGACGTCATCGTGCGCGGCAAAGTCGTGAAATTCCTGCCCGGCATCATGGGCAAGAACTGGATCCACCTCCGCGACGGCTCCGGCTCACGCGAAGCCGCCGATGACGACCTCACCGTCACAACCACAGAGACCGTCGCCGTCGGCGACATCATCACCGTCGCAGGCACCATCCACGTCGACAAAGACTTCGGCGCCGGCTATCGCTATCCGGTCATCCTCGAAAACGCGGCGGTAAAGAAGGAGTAGAGAACGTAGGACAAGCTCTCAGCTTGTCCATTTTCGGCAGGCACTGGCCACCGCCCTCCCGGGCCGCCTGGAGAGGCGGCCCTACGTTGTCGAACGTAGGACAAGCTCTCAGCTTGTCCGTTACGGCGCGCGGAACGTCGCGCTCTTCTGATCCCACACGAGCTCGCGCTCGTGCGCCGTCCACCACTCGCTCCACCACTTCGCGTCGTGCGGCTCCTGCACGTTCGTCAGCTTCGCGAGATACGTCTGCGCATACGTATCGGGACTGCAGAGCTTCGCCGGATCGGCAGGATCGGACGGCAATTCATCGCGCTGATACAGCCGTTGCAGACAATCGTGCGTGAGTGCGTCTTTGGTTTCGCTCGGACGCAGCGACACGATCAGCGCTTGTAGCGCTTCCTTGCTGCGGATCTCCTCGAGTCCCTTCACGTCCGTCGCATACGGATCGATCGCATCGGCCATCTGCTCGTCGCCGCTGATCCATTTGCGCCACTTCTTCTGCAACGCGACGAGATCATCCGCGCGCGGCAACGGCTTCACGTATCCGAAATTCTTCTCCGCGACATTGCGCAGAATCCAATTCGCACGTCCGGCGACGGTGAAGAGATCGTCGGCGACTTGCATGCCCTTCCCTTCGAACACGAGGTCGCCGCTCGTGATCCGCTCCCAGATGATCAGCCGCGACGCGCTCGCGAGCTTGCTCTCCGTCGTATCCGTGAGCTGCGCCGTCAGCGTCAGCAGAAAGTCCTTATCGAACCGATGCTCGTTCGCCGCGACGAGCAGCAGATACGCCTCGGGCCACGACGTCACGCGCTTGTTGCCCGCGAGAATCTCGTGCGTCGGACGCGTCTTCGCGGCTTCGAACGTCGCGCGCGTCACACCGTCGAGCGTCGACGGAGACCACGAGATCAAGATGCCGTCGGCGTGAGCGATGGCAGTCGTCAACGAGATTGCGAAGAGGACTCTGGCGAGTTTCAGCATGGCATCAGTATGCGCTGGTAACCGGCAACCGGGAACTGGTAACGTCCCCCCGTGTTTCGCACGCTTTGGGTTGTCTTCGTCGCGGTCGTCATCACGATCCCGATCGCGAGCACGGTCCTGCTCGTCGCGACGTTTCGCTCGACGTCGCCGCTCATCGACTGGCTGATCCGGCTCTGGGCGAGATCGCTCGTGCGCGCGGCGGGCATCCAGCTGCATGGCGAGAACATCGAGACCATCGCGCCGCATCAGCGCTACATTCTCGTCTCGAATCACCACAGCTACTTCGACATCCCCTGCATCCTCGCCGCGGTGCCGCAGCCGATCCGCTTCATGGCGAAGATCAGCCTGTTCAGCATCCCGTTCTTCGGCTGGGGACTCGGCCGCGCCGGCTTCATCCCCATCGATCGCAAGAATCGCCGCACCGCCGTGAAATCGTTCGATCTCGCCGCGGAGCGCATCCGCAAGGGCAACACGATCGTGATCTTTCCGGAGGAAGGACGCTCGCGCCATCGCGAGATGCGTCCGTTTCAGCGCGGCGCGTTTCTGCTCGCGCTCAAATCGCAACTGCCGATGGTGCCGATCGCGGTCCACGGCACGTATGACGTCTTCCCCGTCGGCGCGAAACGCGTGACGCCGAACAAAGTGACGGTGAAGATCGGCACGCCGATTCCGACCGAGGGGCTCACGCTGCGCGACAAGGAGCGCTTGTCGACCGAGGCGCGCGCGCAGATCGAGGCGATGCTCGCCTGATGTCGCTCGCGCTTTACGCCGCCGTCGCCGCGGCGCTCATCGCGCTCTCTCATTGTTACATTCGACCGCTGTCGCGCTGGGCGCTCGTCATCCTCTTTCTGCTGCCGTTCGCGTACACCGGCTACGCGCTGATCGCGGGACGCGTGTACGGCCCGATCGATCTGCCGTACGAGACCGAGCCGCTCAAGTGGATGAAGAGCGACTACGGGATTGGCAAAGGACACAACGGCGCGCTCTCCGATCTCTACTGCCAGATGATTCCGTGGCGCAAAGCCGTGCAGTGGTCGCTGCAACACGGCGAGTGGCCGATCTTCAATCGCTTCATGCTCTGCGGCGACATCCTAGCCGCCGCCGCACAACCCGCCGCGTACAGCCCGTTCACGCTGCTCGCGTGTCTGCTGCCGGTCGCGCACAGCATCACGTTCTCCGCCGCGATCGCATTCTTCCTTGCAGGACTCGGTGCATTTCTCTTCGCGCGCGAGCTCGGATGCCGCGAAGGCGCGGCGCTCATCGCATCTGCGGGCTTCATGTACTCCACCGCACTCGCCTTCTTCATCCTCTGGCCCCTCGGCACGTCCTGGTCCTTCCTGCCATTCGTGCTGCTCGGCGTGCGGCGAATCGTAGAGGCCCCGAATGCGAGATCGATCGCCATCCTCACAACCGGGCTGACGCTGCTCCTTCTCGCCGGGCATCCGGAGACGGCGCTGCACGTGGTCGTTCTCGGCATCGCCTACGGCGTTTTCCAACTCGCGCGACGCTTTCGCGCGCGCGCCCTCGCCGCCGCCCTCCTCGCCGGTGCGCTCGCGCTCCTCCTCTGCGCGATCTACCTCCTCCCCATCTTCGAAGCCGTGCCGCAGACGATGGAGCACTACGTCCGCAACAAGGTCTACGCGAAGGCGCCGCGAGGCGTGAACAACACGACCGCCGGCGCGCGCATCGCGATGAGCTTCTTCCCGTACCTCTTCATGCGCCACTGGACGAGTCCGCGCGTGCAGGAGATGCCGCTCGATTCGTTCGCGGTCGGCAGCATCGTCCTCGCCCTCGCGCTCTACGCGATCTGGCGCATCCGCTCGCCGGAGACGTGGTGCTTCACCGCGATGATCGTCTTCTGCATCGCCGCGCACTCAGAATGGATCCCGCTCGCGCGCCTGCTGCAGAAGCTCCCGTTGTTCGACATCTCGTTCAACGAGCGCTTCGCGTTCGGCGCCGCATGCCTGCTCGCGATTCTCGCGGCGATGGGCGCGGAACAACTAGCTCGTCGCAACGACGCGAAATGGACGTTCCTCGCCGTGCTCGCGCTCATCACGATCGGCAATCTCTGGATCACGCGCTCGACGCTCGTCACGCACGAGTCGCCCGACTGGGGCGAGTCCCGCGTCGTCGCCGAGATCGCGGGACTCGGAATCGCCACGCTGCTCGTAATCCTCCGCATCCCGCACGCGACAAAAATCGCTGCGCTCCTCGGCATCATCGTGCTGCAGCGCTTCGTATCGGAAGGCGACACGTACCACTCGTTCCCCGCTCGCGCGGCGTATCCGCCCATTCCGATTCTCGAGTCACTGAAACACGTGAAGGAGCCGTTCCGGATCACCGGCAAGAACCTCTCGCTCATTCCGGCGACCGCGACGATGTACGAGCTAGAAGACGTGCGCGGCTACGAAGCGATGACGAATACGAAGTACGCGCTCACGTATCGCATCTGGTGCACGTACCAGCCGGTCTGGTTCAACCGCAACGATGACCTCACGCGATCGTTCCTCTCGTTTCTCAACGTGCGCTACGCGATCACGTGGACCGACGATCCCGTGCCCGACGGCTGGCGCGAAGTCGCACGGCAACGCGGCTCGAAACTGCTCGAGAACACGCGCGTGATCGAGCGCGCGTCCGTCCCGCGATTCGTACGCGTCGGCTATCCCGACGAGCTCGCGCTGAATCAGATGGCGCTCGAGCCCGACTTCCGCGAACACGCGTGGATTCGTGCACCGTACGCGCAGCATGAGCGCGCGAACGGCCCCGGAGTCGTCACGATCCGCAACGCAAATCTCGGATACGAGATCGACGCCACGATGGAGCGCGCCGGCTGGATCGTGATCTCCGAGCTCGCATGGAACGGCTGGCGCGCGTACGTCGACGACCATCGCGTCGAGTGGCAGATCGCGAATACGTCATTCGTGAGCGTGCACGTTCCCGAAGGAAAGCATCGCGTCCGCCTCGTCTATCGCCCAGTCGCGTTCGTGAACGGACGCTGGATCACGTTCGCGACGCTGATCGGCATCGCGATCACGGCGCTAACACGTAGCGTCCGCGGCCGGCGCGCTTCGCTTCGTACAGCGCCTCATCCGCACGCCGCTTGATCGCAGCAGCGGTTTCGCCGCCGCGCACGTTCGCGATGCCCGCGGACGCGCTGAACGGACGCGAAGTGCCATCAAAACGAAACGGCGTCCGCGCGAGCCGCGCGTAAATCGCTTCGAGCACGCGTTGCGCGCCATCGGTCGTCGTGCGCGGAAAGAGGATCGCGAATTCGTCGCCACCCAAACGCGCGAAGACGTCGATCGAGCGGATCTCGGCGCGGATCATGTTCGCGAAGAGGATCAGCGCCGCGTCGCCGGCCGCGTGTCCGAGCTCGTCGTTGATCGGCTTGAAGTAATCGAGGTCGATGATCGCGACGGTGCCGTCTTCATCGCGCGCGATCGCGTCGCTCAACGCCGTGTCGAAGAAGCGCGTGTTGTACACGCCCGTGAGCGCATCGTGCGTCGCGAGCCGCTGCAGCTCCGCCTCCTCGGAGACGTCGTGCAGCGTGAGGATCGTCGACGTGCGCGGCTCGCCCGCGAATCGGAACGGCACGCTCGTCGCGTTGTACGGATGCCCCGCGTACTCGACGCGATATTGCGTTTGCTCCTGCGTCGTCGCGCCAATGAGTGGCTCGATCTCCATCTGGAAATATAACGACCCGAACAATTCCTCGGCCGCCCGATTCGCATAAAGCAACCGCTGCTCGCTCGAGATGATCAGCAGTGGATCACCGACCGCATCGAATGCAGCCTTGAGGTAATGCTGTTCGGTGACGTCTTCGAGCACAAGGAACGCGTACGACGCGCCTTCGTGATCGACGCTGTGGCAGCGGACATTCGCGACATGCGCGACACCGTCGCGGTAGTCCACCGTGTGCCACGCCACGCCGCTCCCGCGCGCAAGCAGCTGTTCGATGCGCTCCGGCTGCGAGAAGCCCACCACGTCGAGAAAATCGCCGTCGCCCGAAAACTCGCGATGAAAACTCTCGCTGCCGTCGACGATGCGCCGCGTCGCGCGATCGATGATTACGCTCGGCTGCGGCGCCGATCGCAACACCGCGCGAAACAGATTTTCCGCACGCCGCTTTGCGCGCCGCTCCTCCGCCTGCGCAAGCTCACGCTCGACGGCGGCGGGCAGGCGCGTGAGCCGATGCTTGAGCAGATAGTCGTGCGCGCCAAGCTGCATCAGCGCAGCCGCAGTCTCCTCGCCGACCGCGCCGGACACGATGATGAACGGAACGTCGAGCCGCGCCGCGTGATAAATCTCGAGCGCCTCCGGCGCCGAAAATCGCGGCAAGTGGTAATCGCTGAGCACGAGATCCCACGACTCGCCGAGGGCGGCCTGCATGTCTTCGCGCGTCTCCACGCGCCGCACAACGGGCTCGAACCCACCGCGCCGCAGCTCCATCAAAAGATGCGCAGCGTCAAGGTCGGAATCCTCGATGAGAAGCAAGCGAAGCGAGCGCCGTTCAGCTGCCATCACGCGAGTCCATGCGAGAGACGAGCCCGGCCGTGGGAATGGAGCTACACGCCCTCGTAAATTTCCGAGAGTGGTAACTCGGCGGGCACACTCGTAAGGCGCAACACCTCAGAGAGGTTGGCGCGCGACTCGGAACGCCACGACCCCTCCGAAAGCCAGCGCCGTTCGACGCTCACGACTTCCTGTTCGACGAACAGACACTCGCGCAGCGTCGTAATCGCGCGGTAGTGATCGAACTTCTCCTGCAGGTCGTACTGCCGCGTCGATTTCGAAAGCACTTCAATGAGCAGGACCGGATTCGTCAACGTCTCGCCGCGATCGATCGGATGCTTCAACAACTCCGGCTCTCCGCAAACCACAAGCGCATCCGGATACGTGTAGAGCCCCGACTCCGTGCTGATTCGCATGTCACTGCCGAGCGGCGTGCACGACGTGCCGCGAAGACGAACTCCGAGCGCGACGACGATGTTCGAGGAAATGCGATTGTGCCGATACGAACCGCCCGCCATCGCGAAGATCTGTCCGGCAAAGTACTCGTGCCGGATCTCCGAGTGCGTTTCGACGTCAAAGTAATCGTCGAGACTGTAGTTCCGCTGCGATTGCGGCATCGACTCGATCATACTCCTGGGAAGAGACGAGACTGGGCAATCACGGCATGCTGCACGGAATGACTTGCCGACTGTGACGACGGTAGATGCGGAAATCCGAATCGGTCGTGAGCACGATCGGGTCGGGATGGATCTCCGACATACGAACCAGGCACGCATCGGCAAGGCTCATCGGGACGTCGCGATACTTTTCGACGAGCGCGAG
>DATKFO010000167.1:0-7530 GCA_035544355.1 Thermoanaerobaculia bacterium | reverse complement strand
CCGGCCTCGAGGGCTCGGTGCTGCTCAACAAGATCAAGGAAAAGGGCGGCAACTGGGGCTACAACGTGCGCAACGATTCCCAGGAGCCTGTCGACCTGATCGAAGCGGGCATCATCGACCCGGCCAAGGTGACGAAGCAGGCGTTGCAGAACGCGGCCTCGATCGCCGGCCTCATGCTGACCACCGAAGCCCTCGTCTCCGAGATCAAGGAAGACGACAAGAAGGAACCGGCCATGCCGGGCGGCGGCGGAATGGGCGGAATGTACTGATCGGAACGCAGTGTGGTTGAACGAAAGGCGAGCCGAAAGGCTCGCCTTTTTTCGTTCGTGCGGAGTCGCACGGATACAATCTGATGACGATGCCAGTACGACTCGACGTCCAGATTCCCCGACCGGAGGACAAGCACGCACTGCAAGGTGCATTGCTCGGTCTTTTCGAAAACAAGGCTGGAAACTGGTTTGCTTCGATTGTCGAGCCGCAGAACAGTTCGGCGTGGCATGTGCGGATCGAAGGGCCGAATGGGTTCGTGTGGTCAGAAGTCTTCGATGGTCCCGATCAGCTCAACGAGCGATACGTCGCAGCCAGTGTCGAGCACGCGCTCACCACGGACAGAGTTCTCATGGATGCGCTCGAACTCTCCGGTTTCGGGCCTTTCCGCCAAACGGAATTTCGATTTCGCCCGCTCGAAGTTCTCGTGGGAGCAAATGGCACCGGCAAGACTTCTCTGTTTGATTTCCTGCGGGCGCTGAGAGAGTACACGCGCAGCGAGATTCCTCCCGAAATCATTCCCGGCTGGGAAACTCGGGAGGTTTATCACCGGCCGGGAGCCGATCGGCTTGTATGGCGTCTGCGACTGCACTCGAACGACATGGACTATTCGGTCGACGGCGCGATCATCGGCCCTCCTGGAAACCCTTCCGTCAACTATGACCGCGTGCACGTCAAAAACCGGAACGGCAAGTTGATCGCCCAACTCGACAGAACCGGAGACAAAGGCTGGCTGTTCGACGACGACGCTTCCAATCGAGCGGAGATCCGAAACCAACGCCCGAATCAGCTCGCGTTACGCGCCTATGTGAGCAAGGCCCAGCCGGCCCTGAATCGCGCAAGAGAAATCATTGACTCGTGGCGGTTCTATAGCGGGATTCGTTTCAACGATCAGCAATTGCGAAGGCCGGCATTAATTGAGAAGAAGCCATCCCTCAGAGAGGATGGCGGAAACCTCGCTTCCGTGCTGAATTGGCTGCAGACGGAATACCGAACCATCTTCAACGAGATCGAGACTCACCTTCGCGGCATCGTCCCCGCCTTCCGTGGGTTAGAGCTTCACGCCTCAGGCGCCGGGCGCGTCACGCTCAAATGGAACGAACACGGCCTGATCAGCCCCCTGTCAGCGGCTGATCTTTCCGACGGGTCGCTACGTCTTCTCCTGTGGATCACGCTGGCTCTGGCGCCGAATCCACCGTTGCTTGTCTGCATCGATGAGCCCGAAGTCGGTCTCCATCCTCGAACTTTGCCGAAGATCGCAGGCCTTCTGCAGAAACTGAGCGATCGGACACAGGTCATCGTCGCAACGCATTCGTCGTACCTACTGACGCAATTCGACATCGCCGACATCGGCATTCTCCGAAAGACAGACGATGGCGTCGAACTGTTGCGACCGGCGAGCTCGGCAGCTCTCGTCGAAAACCTGAAGGAATTCGGAACGGACGAGATCGAGCTGATGCACCGGAGCAACGAGCTGGAAGCGTTGACTTGAAAATCGTCGTTTACGTCGAGGGCGCTGGTGACAGTGCCATTCTCGAAACCTTGCTCCGCCCTCTGATTTCAAAAAAGGCGAACGCCGGGGTGGCGATCATGTTTGTGCCGGCGACGAGCGGCGATCATAAGAAAAAGCTGCTCCTCGATACTCCTCTCCGCGCTGCCAACGCTCTTCGCAAAAACTCAGCGCTTACCATCGCAGTCATGCCCGATCTATATCCCCGGAACAAAGCATTCCGCCATGAAACGTGCGACGAGATGCGGTCCGGCATCCTCGATCGCTTCAAAAAAGCAGTGACTTCGAAAGACGGCGACGAGCGCATCGTGGCCCGCTTTCACGTCTTCTGTCTGATTCACGATGTGGAAGTCCTGCTGCTCGCTGCCGAAGAGCAACTGCTCGCTGATCGCGGTTTGGATCGACGCGTTTGGAAAACGCCGGTCGAGGAGCAGAATCACGACGATCCTCCGAAACGCGTGGTCGAGCGATTGTTCACCGCTCGGAAGGCAAGGTACAAGTCAACGGTCGACGGTCCTCGCATCGTCGAATCGGCCGACTATCGCCTGATCGCCGAGCTTTGCCCGAACGGCTTCGGAAAGCTCGTCGCCTTCCTCAAAAACGCTGCAGGGTGAGGGCCGGCCATCGGCCGGCCCGGGACGCCTACCGCGCCAAAACGTCGTGCAGCGCGTTGATCGCAAACTTCTGCGGTTTCTTCGGGAGCGCGATCTCGAAGTTCAGCTGTTGCGTCGTGCTGCCGACGATCGGGACTTTGCCGAGCTGCGCGAAGTTGTTTTTGTCGAAGTACACGTAGATCGGGACCACTGCCGCGAAGTCGGCCGGGACTTCGGACTGCGTGATCGTGCCGCTGATCTTGTACTTGCCGCCGCCGATGTCCTGGAAGTCGATCTTCGACGCGTACCGCGGAATCGCGGTGCCGTAGACCCACTGGCGGAAGAACCAGTCGAGCTTCCCGTCCTTGGTGAGCTTCAGCGACGGCGTCGCGTATTTCTCGAGCACGCGCTGAAAGTCTCCGGTCGATGCGTTCTTGCCCGCGTACGTCGTCGCGAATTCTCGCATCATCGCCATGAACGCTTCGTCCGCGATCGGCTTCGAGCGATCCTGCATCGTCATGCGCAGCATGTGCAGGATGTACGCGCCCTTCGAGTACACGATCGAGTCGTACGCGCCGGGTGACTGCCACGTCGCGAGCCGCCATCCCTGCGAGATCGGTCCCGCCTGATCGGGCGTGATCGTCGACTTGAATCCCTTTTCCAGGATGTTCTTGCGCTGGCGTTCCCAGAAGGCGTTGTACTTGTTCCAGCCGCCGGTCTGCTGCACGACGAGCGCCGCAGTGAAATGCGCGAAGCCCTCGGAGATCCATTCGTCGCGATAGCTGCGCGTGCCGACCTGATGGCCCCACCACTGATGCCCGAACTCGTGCGGCCCGACCTCGTCGATGAAATCCTTGATCCCGGTGAGACCGAGCGTGTTGCGCTGCATTCCGTTGAGAAACGCGAGATAGGGCATGTAGATCAGCGAAGGCCACGACTGTCCGAAGAACCACTGCGACTGCTGCGTGATCGCGACGCGCTTTTCCGCCAGCGGGCCGAAAAACGCGTTCCCGGTGCGCGCGGTGTTGATGCCGTCCGCCATCGCCGACTGCGCAAGCTTCGCGGTGTCGACATTCAGGCTCGGGCCGCTGGGGCCACTGTCCTCGTCATCGTCGAACCCTGCGACACTCACCCCTTCGATCGCACGATTGATCTCGGTGATGATCTGCGGCGTGCCCGGATTCGTGTACACGTCGACCGTCATGCCGCTGTCCTTGTCGGTCTGCGAGAGCTTCTTGAACTTGCCGTAGTTGAAGCCGGCCACGCGAATCGGGTGCGTCGCCTTCCAGACCGCAATGCGCGAGTCGCCGTCGACGCGGTTCTCGGTCTCTTCGCCGACCGCGACGATCTGAAATTTCTGCGGCACGCGGAAGTGCAGCTCGTACGTGGCGGTGTCTTCAAACACGCCGACGTTCGGATACCAGCTCGTGCGCGCGCCGACGCTGAAGTTGCCGTCGCCTGCGTCCTCGAGCACTTCCTTGCCGCCGTAGCCGATCTTGAGCAGGTACTTCTCGCCCGTTTTCAGCGGCGTCGCGAAGATGACCGACGCGTCGGGATCTTCGTCGTACTTCTCCTGCACCCACGCGGCCGGCGTCCACGCCGGCGTCGCCGATGCGGGTGAAATGTCGGCGCTGCTGATACGCACGCGGCGCGCGAGCTCGATCGGCAGCAGGCGAACGTTCGGGCCGGCGATAAACGTCATCGTCGTCGAGCCGTTGATCTCCGCTTTCTGGATGTTGATGTCGATGAGATAGTGCTCGGCGTCGGCGAGGCGCGGAATGATGACGCCCTGCCCTTTCTCGATCTCGCTGCGCAGACGGCTCGAGTACCAGAAGCCGTTGTGATCGCCGGTCACGACCCACATCACCGACTGCTCGCCGCCCATGCCGATGCCGATGCGCGCGAGCGTTTCCCATCCGAGCGGGTCGGTGGCGATCACGGCCGGCGGATATTTCTTGCCGTCGACCCACGCGAAGAACAGCGGCTCGGCGCTGCCGTTGAGCAGCTCCTGCAGAACGCGCGCGTGCACGTTCGTGTGCAGATCTTTCTTCTGCCGCTTGACGTAGTCGTCGTAGACCGACGCGGCGCGTGAATCCGCGGCGCCGGTTTGCGCGGGCGATGCCTTCTGCGCCGCATCGATGAGTCCCGCGGCGAAGAAGACCGCGTCGTCGAACGTGTCGCTCAGAATTTCGAGCTTGTCGTCGTTCGCATACAGCGCGAGCTGGCGCATTTCGCTCGGCGACGCCGGCTTGAGCTGATACGAGCCCTGGCCGACGAACACCGCGCCGAACGTTTTGTTGTCGACCGGTGCGAGCAGATGCAGTGTGCCGTTGAGCGTGACGTGGAAGACGTCGCGATCGAAGGTGAAATTGGTGACGGAGATCTTTCGTCCGTCGAGACGCGCGGAGCGTACGGCGGTGTAAGTCGGATCATCCGCCGCGGCGAGTGTGGCCGCGACGAACGTCGCGACGACGGCAAGACGTCGGACTGTGTGAAGCACGAGTGTGTTTCCTTTCAGGTGATTGGGACCGGCGAAACGTTACCACAGCCCGTAATAACGGGCCGCGACTGCATACAGCGCGATCAGGTTACTTCCCGCGATCACAATCGGCACGGTGATGCGCAACACTGCTTCGACGCGCACGTTGCGGTCGGCGTTTCGCGCACATGCAATCGCGAGCAGCGGAAGGATCGGCAGGAAGTAGCGCCCCTGCACGCCTTCGATGGCATCGCCGCACGGCGTGCTCCAGGTGAGATAGAGCGTGAGGCCCGTCCCCACGATGACCACGAGCGCAACCGCGAGCGATGCAAGACGATCGCGCCACGGAACGCGATCGCCTGCGAGCACGATGAACGCGAGCAGCGCGAGCTCGATCCACAGGATTGCGCGCGGCAAAAACAAATCGAGCATGCCGAGGCGGCCGACGGCTTGTTCGAGATACGTGCGGCCGTTGCGCACGAGATCATTCGCGGCGATCGAAACGTAATGCAGCGGATGCGCGCGGATGCACTGCAGCTGCGCGTTCGCATCGCCGCGCACGGGCGTGAAGAGACTCGCCATCGACCACGTCGCGATCGCTGCGCCGGTGAGCGCGGCTGCGATTGCGAGCCAGCGGCGGCGCGTCGCGCCGAGGAATGTGATGACGCTGTAGCCCGGCTTGCAGAGGCCGAGGATGAATGCGGCGATGATCGTGCGCGCGCCGCGGAAGAGAAATGCGGCGACGAGAAACGACAACGCGATCGTCATCGCATCGGCGGACCAACTTGCGGTGAGGTACGCGGTCATCGGCCAGAGCGCGATCGCGAAGAACGCGCGCGGCAGATACGGCGTGATGCGAATCGCCCACGCGACGAGCAGTGCGAACGCGAGCACGTTCGCGATGCGGCCGAGATAGAACGTGGCCATCGGACGCAATCGAAAGACGCGGCCGATGCCCGCCGCGAGAATCTGCGGCGCGTACGGCACCGGCGTATACGACGCGATGAACGCGACTTCGACGCGTTTCGGGAAGAGATCGAGCGAGACGATCCACGCGTTGCGGAAATCGTCTTTGTTCAGGCGAACGCCATTCGCCCAACGCTGATCACGAAACATCGTGAACACGAATTGCCGATACGCATCGGGCACTTCCGCGATCGCGCCGCGCGGGCTCGTCTTCGGATGGATCGTGCCGTACGCGATCGACGTCGCCCGCCAGTAGTGCGTGACTTCGTCGGGGACCTGGAAGGGCGGCGTGATGAAGGTGAACGCGAGGCCGGTGGCGACGGCGAGGATGAAGAAGAGGCGATGCATGTTTAGGAGTGCGGCGGCAAAGCCGCCGCTGTATGGAGTGCGGCGACCGCAGTCGCCGCTTTCGTATACCGCTGTCGAAAAGCGGCGATTGCGATCGCCGCAGTCCAAACTCGAGCCCGTTGGTATTGAAACAATCTACACATCCGCCGCTTTGTGATCCGGATACTAAAGCGGCGGCTCTGCCGCCGCACTCCGAAACCTCATTGGACCGCGACGTTTTCCAGGCCGAGGTAGATCAGGTTCGGTTCTGTTGGCGAGAAGGCGATCGCGTCGATGTCGTGGTAGTCGTTGTGCGTCACGTTGAGCATGTTCGCGGCCGCGTCGTAGCGAAACAGGTCCGTTCCGTATCCCTGAAAAAACGATCCGAACACGAAGAAGAGCACGTTGCGATTCGTCGGATGCGCGGCCAGCAGGTTGCCGTTGATCAGCTGCACCGATGCGCTGCCGTCGATCACGGCGCGATACGACGTGCCGCCGTCCGTCGACAGGAAGATGTGCCGGTCGCTGTTCGCAGTCTCCAACCCTTCGGCCCACACGTAATTCGAATCCGCGGGCGACACGACGAGACTGAACACGTTCGCGGATTTGAATCCGCTCGATGCGCTCCACGTGCGTCCGCCGTCGCGCGACACGAATGCGCTCTCCGAGGCTTTGCCGGCGACGATGTGATCGAGATCGTTCGGATCGAAGGCGAAGCGGTAGTACAGCGGATTGCCGCCGAGTCGCCCGAGCATCGACCAAGTTGCGCCCGCGTCCGTGCTCTCCCAGATCGTGCCGTCGTTGCCGCCGCCGCGAATGCGATCGCCGTTCGTTTTGTCGGCCGCGAATCCGATGAACGCCGCGGGCGGCTTCAACGTCACCGCGCCATGCGAGTCGTAGCGCGCGAGGAATTCGCGATTGTCGGACCAGATGTAGACGCGGCCGCCTTTCGCGGCAGTGAGCGTTGGCGGAAAGTCGGCGCCGTTGATCTCGGTGACGAGACGCCAGCTGCAACCCGCGTCGGTCGACGTCAGCAACTGATTCTTGTGAAACGCCATGAACGTGTTCGGCTCATCGGTCGGCGTGAGTCCGTACGTGTACGCGGTGCCGCTGAGTTTTTCGGCGATCGGCGTGAGCGTGGCGCCGAAATCGCGCGTGAATGTGATCGCAGGAGTTCCGGTGATCATCGCGCATTGCGGCGAGACGAGCGGATGCGCAACCGCGCGGCGGCGCGGCGCGGCCGAAGCGGCGATGGTGCCAAAAGTGAGAACGAGTGAGAGGAGAACGATGGGCGTCCGAGTCATAGAACGGTATTTGTACTATTCTCGGGGCCTCGACCACCATGCGCAAATCCATCGGTTTCGCTGCAGTTCTCTTCAGCACGGCAG
>DATKFO010000166.1:0-2356 GCA_035544355.1 Thermoanaerobaculia bacterium | reverse complement strand
CGCGTTCGCTCGTCGCGCTCGCGAGCGCGATGTACATCGCGTGCGGGATCGACGGTTGTTCGAGGCGAATCCAGCGGATCGCTTTGTCGCGATTCCAGTGCTCGAGTTTCGCTGCGACATCAGCCGGATGCTCGCGCGTCTGGTCGACGATCACGATCTCGTCCGCGCGCGGATCGAGCGCGAGCAGCAGCTCGATCGTCTCGACGAGAATCGCGCCGCGGTTGTACGTGGGGATGGCGATGGTCAGCATCGCAGCGCTTCCTTCACACCCTCCACCCCCCGCGCGAAATCCCAGGTTGCGATGATCTCGCGCGAGCGCTGCGCCATGTGCGCGCGCAGTGCGGGATCGTCGATCAGCGCGTCGAGGTTGCGCGCGAGCGCGGAGGCGTCGCCGGCCGGGTAGATGAACGCGTTCTCGCCTTCGAGCACGACGTCGCCGATCGAGCCGCAGCGATCGGTGACGATCACCGGCAGGCCGCACGCCATCGCCTCGTTGATCACCGCGCCGCGCGGCTCGTACGTCGACGGCAGCACGAACACGTCGCCGATCGCGTAGTGCTTTGGCAGATCGGTTTGATTGATGAAGCCGGCGAAGACGACGTGTAGCGCGTGATCTCGCGCGAACGCTTCCAGCGATTCGCGGAGCTCGCCGTTGCCGAGGAACACGACGGCGGCGCGATCGCGATGGCGCATCGCTGCGAGCGCGCGCAGCAGCGTCATCGGATCTTTGCGCGCGACGAGCTTCGCGGAGAAGATGATCACGAGCTCGTCGTCACGCAGTCCGTACTTCGCGCGCATCGCTTCACGCTCGCCCGGCGCGAAGGTGCTCGCGCTCGCGAAGCGCTCGTTGTCGATCGCCCACGGCAGCAGATGAAACGTGCGCGGATCGCCGCCGTAGTGCCGGTAGTACTCCGCGTTCAACACGCCTGACACCATGAAGCCGCCCGCGAGCCCGAAGATCGTGCGCAGAAATCCGGCGCGGACCTGATCCTTCGCGGTGATCTCCGCTGGCGGAAAGCTCGAATCGCCGTAGAGATAAAACGGCGTTCCGCTCATGCGGCACGCAACGATCGCGAGCAGCGACGAGATCGTGCCCCATCCAAGAAACAGAATCACCGCGTCGAAACGCCCGCGCAGAATCGCGGGCACGATTCCCGGATTGATCAAACGCGTGTAGCCGTCGCCGAATCCGAAGTTGCGCAGGAACACGTGGCGGTATCCGGTGAGCAGCTCGATGTCCCACCGGAGCGTCGTCCCCATATCCGCGTCTCGATACATCTCGGCACCCGCCCGCGAGCAATACAGCACCGTGAGATCGATCTCCGGCTCCTGCGCGAGCAGGCGGAAGAACGGGTCCTGATACTGGATGACGTGCGAGGCGAGGATCGCGACGCGGTACACGCGTGTCATGGTACTCGGCTCCTGGATGGCGGACAGGTGGCTGGTGACACCCCAGTGTCATCCACAGTGTCATCCCCAGTGTCATCCTGAGCGGGCGGTGTGTGGGTGCGAAGGATCTCCTGCCGACAGAGCGTGTCTCGTGTTACCGGAGGAGATCCTTCGCGCCCACCCGCCACCCGCTAAGGATGACACTGGGATGACACTTCGCGCGATAGATCTCGTAGTTGCCGTAACGCGAGACCCAGACGCGCGTTGCACCGAGTTGCGTTCGCAGCGCTTCGAAGCGGCGGCGATCGGCATCGTGATCGAGCAGGTACGCGGTCGGCTCGTTGGGGCGCCGCACGAGCCAGATCGTCGCGGGCTGTCCGATCGCGATTGCTTCGGTGGGATATTCGCGTGCGATCACGTTCGGCTGCGGGTGCGTGATGTAGTCGCTGACGTCGACGTCGACGATGACGTTGCGTCCCGGCTCGCGGCACATCGCGCGGACCTGCAACGCCAGCGACAGCGATTCGTCATCGGATCGCAGCGCGGACCATTCGAAGCGCGCCGCGGCCTGAGCGAGATAGAGCGTCGCGATCGTGAGCAGCACCGCGGTCACTTTGCGACGTGACGGTTTGATCGCGAGCAGCCATCCGAGGAGGAATGCGGGGAGGAACGGGCGGTAGTAGCGCGGCTCGTCGAGAAAACTCCAGTCGACGAAATCCCAGTTGTGGCGCAGCGTCATCCACGCGAGAAACGCGACGAGCGTGATCGCGAGCAGCGCGATGACGCGCATCAGCGAATCGAATCGCGGTTTTTGAAACAGCAGCGCGATGAGCACGACCGGCAGCGCGACGCGGAAGATCGCGTGACCCGCAACGGCATGCGTCGACGGCTCGAGGAAACGCCACACGCGATGCAGCAGCGGCTCGAGCCCGAGCGGAATCGCGAACAGCGAATCGATCGGATACAG
>DATKFO010000165.1:0-6731 GCA_035544355.1 Thermoanaerobaculia bacterium | reverse complement strand
CAATACTTCCTCGCGACATCGACCAGCACGTCGCGGCACGTGAGTACTTCGTCGATCTTCACGTATTCATCGATGCCGTGCAGTCCTGCGCCGCCGGGGCCGAAGACGACGCAATCCATTCCGGCTGCGCCGAGGACTGCGGCGTCGGTCCAAAACGATGCGGCCATCGTTGGGCGTCCGATCAGTTGCGGCAGTGGCGAATCCTTCGGCGTGAGGTACGGCGAGCGCGTGAAGAGGAATCGCGACGTTGCTCGGAATTTCGGATCTTCGTTGCGCAGTGCGGCGAGGATCGTGTCGATCTCGCGCAGCGTGATTTCCTGCGGCTCGCCGGCGATCGTGCGGCGCTCGACGTGGAGCGTGCAACGATCGGGATAGGTCGAGAGCTCGCGGCCGCCGCTGATGAGCGATGCGTGCAGCGATGCGCGTCCGAGGAGCGGATGCTTCGGCATGTTGCGATCGAGCGCTTCGAGGCGATTGAGCACGCGGCCCATGAGCGCGATTGCATCGACGCCGTCGTCGGGACGGCTGCCGTGCGCGGCGACGCCTTCGGTGATGATCTCGACCCATTCGAATCCCTTGTGTCCGATGGCGACGGAGAGATCGGTCGGCTCGCACACGATCGCCGCGTCGCACTTCCACTCCTTTACCAGCGCTTCGGCACCGATGCTCGAATGTTCTTCGTCAGCGACGATCGCGATGACGACGCGGCCCGCAGCGAGATTGTTCGCGAGCACTCGCGCGGCGCCGAGGATTGCGGCGACGCCGCCTTTCATGTCCTGTGTGCCGCGGCCGTACATGCGTCCGTCGCGCTCGACGGGCGTGAATGGCGCGTCCATGCCTTCGACGCCGACGGTGTCGCTGTGACCGCAGAGCATCAGCGAAGGTCCGCGCTGCTTCGACTCGATGACGCCGATGACGTTCGCGCGTTGCGGTGCGACTTGCTGGATGACGGCGTCGATGCTCAGCGCGCGCAGGTGCTGCGCGATGAACTCCGCGATCTGTTGTTCGCCCGCGCCGCCCGGCACGAGCGTCGGATTCACGGAATCGATCGCGACGAGCTCGCGCAGCAGCTCGATCGTTTCATCGCGCAAGATCGACCTCCAGTCCGCGCTTTCGCTCGACCGCGCGGTCGTACACGATCGATGCAGCGGCGGTGTCCTGGAATCCGACGCCGGTCGAGTCGTAGAGGAAAACCTCGTCGTCGCTTTCGCGTCCGCGTTTGCGCCCGGCGATGATGTCCGCGAGCTCCGCGTGCACGTCGTCGCGCGTCATTGCGTTCGCTTCGAGCGCGGTGCGCAGATCGCCGATCTCCGCGCACTGCTCGATGAGATCGCACACGACGCGACTCGATCGCATCAGCGACGGCGCGATCTCGGATTTCGAAGAATTGTCCGCGCCGACGGCGGCGATGAACGTGCCGGGTTGTGCGTCGGTGAGAAATGCGACGTTTGCCGGCGTGCAAGTGATGATGACGTCGGCGTCGTGCGCGTCCGCGATCACCTCGATCTCCAACTTCGTGCTCATCTCTTTCGCATACGTCTCCGCGCGCGCCGCATCGACATCGTGCGCGTACGCGCGCTCGATCGTCAGCACGCGCGTGATCGCTTCGAGTTGCACGCGACCTTGTTTGCCGCAGCCGTACACCATCGCGGTCTTCGCATCGCGTCGCGCGAGAAATTTCGCCGCGACTGCACTCGCGGCGCCGGTGCGCAGAATCGTCAGCTCGATCGAGTCGAGCAGCGCGAGCACGCGGCCGTCGTTTGCGTCGAACAAGAGCATCACTCCCTGAATCCTTGGGACGCTCGACGGGAAGTTTGCGTTCGCCTTCGCGCCGAAGCGCGTGCCGACCATCGCGGTCTTGATGTGAAACGCGCCGCGATCCGCGTGCGCGCTGAGGATGCCGGCCGATCCGTACGATCGAAATCCTTCCTCGACGGCGGCGATGCAGTCGTCGAGCGACAGCAGCGCAGCGACGTCGGAAGCGGTGAGCAGCAGAGTCATGCGCGCAGTGATATCGCGCCGCGCGCCGCTGCGCTAGGAGAATTGATTCAGTTTTGGACGCGAAATGCGTTGCGGTATTGCTGCGGCGTCATGCCGGTCGCGCGGCGGAACGCGTTCGCGAAGTGGCTCTGATCGTAGAAGCCGGTGTCGAGCGCGATCTCGCCGAGCGGTTTCGGCGAAGCTTCGAGCGCGCGCTTTGCGTCGTCGATCCGCACGCGCCGCACGTATTCGCCGGGCGAGCAATGCAAGTGCGCGCGAAACGCGCGGACGACGCTCGTCGGATGCACGTTTGCGGCGGATGCGATGTCATGCAGAGTCACGCGGCGTGACGCGTTTTCGTCGATGAACGCGCGCGCACGTGCGAGCCACGACGGCGCGTGGGTGCACGTCACCGGCCGCGAGGCGGTACCGATCAACTCGAGCAGCAGTCCTTCGACGATGAGCGGCGACACGTCGTCGTCTGCAGCGATTTCCTGTGCGACGCGATGCGCGATTGGTGCGACCTGCGGCCGCGGCAGGATCGCCGGCGCATCGAAGAGACGTCCGAGTCGGTCTTTCGGTACGTTGACGATGACGCATGATGCGCCGTCGTCGCTGTAACGATCGGTGTGAACTTCGCCGCCTGGCCGCGCGATCACGTCGAACGTCTTGCACGCGAGTGTGCGTCCCGCGACGGTCTCGCTGAATGCGCCGCGCGTCGCGAACATCAGCGCCGCGCCATCGTGATAGTGACGCGGGAGCTGCATCGACGGCGCGTACCTGCTTTCGTAGAGGAGGAAGCCGCCTGCCGCGAATTGGCAGACGGGATCGCCGTAGGTGGTAGGGACGTGCAGCATCGCGTCAGCATACGCTCCTACCCCACCCACCCCAACGGGTAGTGATCGCGCCTACCCAGCCCCGTGTGTCCCAACCACCCGCACGAGCGTGGTGGAAAGTCGTGTGACAACCGACACTCCATCACGTAATCGATAGCACCTGAAACACTGGAGGAAGGGATGCCCACGCCCTACAACCTGAACGTCAACCACAACTGCCTGGCCTGCCCGGCGCGCACCAATCCGCAGCGCTTTTGCAATCTCTCCATGCAGGCCATCGCGAGCCTAGAGAAGATCAAGTTCACGGGCGTGTATCCGAAGGGATCGCTGCTGTTCGTCGAAGGCGAAGAGTCGCGCGGCGTCTTCATCCTCTGCAGCGGCAAGGTCAAGCTCACGACGACGTCGAGCGAAGGCCGCACGCTGATCGTCCGCGTCGCCGAAGCCGGCGACGTCCTCGGCGCGAGCGCGGTCATTCTCAAGCGCGCCTACGAAGTCTCCGCCGAGACGCTCGAGCCGTCGCAGGTGAATTTCATCCGCCACGACGACTTCATGCAATTCCTTGCCTCGGAAAAGGAAGCGATGATGAGCATCGCCCGCCAGCTCAGCGGCGACTACTACGCCGCGCAGCGCGAGATCCGCTCGTTCGGCCTCGCGCAGACGACGTCCGAGAAGCTCGCGCGCCTCGTGCTCGACTGGTGCGACCAGCGCGGAGAGAAAACCGATCACGGCATCCGCCTGAAAGTGCTCCTCACGCACGAAGAGATCGCGCAGATGATCGGCACCACGCGCGAGACCGTAACGCGCCTGCTCATGCAACTGCGGAACAAGAAAGTGATCGACGTGAAAGGCTCGACCGTGATGGTCTCGCAGCCCGCGGCGCTGGAGCAGATGGTGACGGTGTGAGGGGCGCATCCTTGCATGTGCACAACCAGTTACAGATTGATGGCAATGATGCTTGCATATACAAACCAGCCTTCCTGAAGTATTGACGCGACTCGCTTCCCTCTCTACTGTTCAATGTCGAAAGGAGGGAACGTGATGACACGTCATGACGAACCCGTTCGACTCGAGCTTCACAAGGAAACCGTCGCCGTTCTTCGCACCGCGGAGCCCAAGAAGAACCCCGAGGGTGGATGGCTGACGCTCTGCTCGCTGTCGGACCTCACGCTTTGTTGCGGCAGCAACGACTCACCGCCGACCTGCTGTCGCTGATCCCTTGCTGAGTGACGCCGTCCGGCGCACCCGGGCGGCGTCGATACGCACGTCCGCTCGGTCCAAGAAAAATTATGACGACATGGAAGCCGCTCCTCAGCGAAGAGCAGCGCACGTCCGCTCTTCGTGTTGCTCGTGAAGTCGCCGCCGTCCTCGCCGATCCACCGCCGTGCTGGGTGCCGCCCGGCGCAAAAGAGGAGTACATCCGCGTCGCGAATGCGACCCTCGGCGGCGGCCGCGCCGGCATCGCACTTTTGTTCGGTTATCTCTCGCTCATCGACCCGTCGGAGAGCTCGTATCGCGCCGCCGCGCGACGGCTCATCATCGAAGCGGCGCGCGCCGCGCAATCGGATGTGATGGGCCCGTCGTTGTTCGGCGGATTCGCCGGCGTCGGTTGGGCGTTGCGCAAATTGAACGACTGGAACGTCGTGCCGTGCGACGAAAGCGCGTTCGATGCGATCGATGAGGCGCTCGCTGCTTATCTCGATCGCACGCCGTGGCCGCTGCATATCGATCTGATTACCGGCATGACCGGCATCGCGGTGTACGCGCTCGAGCGTCTGCCGCATCCGAAAGCCGCGCATTGTTTGCGGCTCATCGTGCGCAACTTCGAATCGTGTGCGGATGAATCGGAGGAACGTATCTCGTGGTTCACGCGGCCCGAGCTGCTGCAAGCCGAATCGCTGCGCGCAGCGCCGCACGGCTACTACAACCTCGGCATCGCGCACGGCGTGCCGGGGATCCTGGGCGTGCTCGCCGCGACTGCAGCCTCGGGAATCGAAACTGATCGCGCGACGCGACTCGTCGACGGCGCCGTGCGCTGGCTGCTCGCGTCGCAATTCGAAGGCGGCAATTTCCCGTACATGACTGGGCCAGAAGTCGCGGTGCGGCCGTCGCGATTGGCGTGGTGCTACGGCACGCCGGGAATCGCGACGACGATGCACGATGCGGGCGTGCTGCTCGATCGTGCGGATTGGCGCGCGAGTGCAATTGAGATCGGCGAGTGGGCCGCGGCGCTTCCCGCCGAACAGTCGGGCGTCGAAGACGCGGGGCTTTGTCACGGCGCCGCGGGACTCGCGCACATGTTCAATCGCCTCTATCAATCGACCGGCAACGCGCGTTTCGCCGAAGCTGCGCGCAACTGGTACACGCGCGTTCTCGGCTATCGCAAAGACGGCGAAGGGATCGCCGGTTATCGCGCGTGGAATCCCGATCCGAATGCGCCCGAGCCGTTTCTCGACGAGCCGGGATTGCTCGTCGGAACCGCGGGCATCGCGGTGTCGCTCGCGGCGGCATGTGCGGACGTCGCGCCGGAATGGGATCGCATGTTTCTGATGAGCGCCGCGTGATGCAATTCGGTCCGTCCGAGTTTTTCGTTCTTCGCACGCCGCTGCTGCCGTTCGAAACGTTGATCGAATGGGCGAATGCGAAGGATCGCGAAACGTTTCTCGAGCTCGTGCTCGCGCGTCCCGAGGTTGCGGAGGCGCTCGCGCTGGCGTCGGAGAGCATCGGCGACGCGGCGCAATCGCGAAAATTGCAGCTCGCGCTCGCGCGCTACCTGTGTCGCATGTCCGCGCGTCCGACGCCGTTCGGTTTGATGGCCGGCTACAGCGTCGGCAGCGTCGGCGACGAAACGCGTCTCGCATTTCCGCGCGAGATGCGCAACGAGCGCGTCACGGAAATCGGGCTGCATCACATCAATCGATTTTGCGCGACGCTCGCAGACGATCCTGCGATTCGCGCGCGTGCGACGCTGCGGCCGAACTCGAGTTTGTACGATGTCGCGGGACAACTGCGCTACGTCGAGTCGCACGAAACATTCGACGGTCGCGGCTATCAACTGCAAGCCGTTCGCGCGGGACGCGAGTTGCACACGGCGATCGATCTCGCGCGCGGCGGCATCACGACCGATGTGTTGGTCGACAAGCTTGCGCGCGAGCTCGGCGCGGGCGTTGACGCCGTGCGTAGTTACGTCGAGCAGCTCGTCGCGAATCAGATTCTCGTCCCCGACGTGTTTCCGCGCGTCACCGTGCACGACACCCTCGGCGAGCTCGCGGAGCGATTGCAGTCTGTCGCGGCGCCGGCTGCGACGCAGATCGCAAACCTGCGCGCGGAGCTGCAGCGCATCGATGAACGCGGTGGCGAATACGAATCGCTGCGCGCGATGACGACCGAGCTTTTTCCCGACGTCGCGTTCGACAACCTGCTGCACGTCGCGATGCGCAAGCCCGCGGATATCACGCTCGATCGCGGCGTCGCCGATCGCATCGCGCGCGGCGTCGAAGTGTTGCGGCGACTCTTCGGCGACGCGGATCTCGATCCCGTGCGCCGCTTTCGCGAGCGTTTCATCGAGCGCTACGAAGCGCGCTTCGTGCCGATGCTCGAGGCGCTCGACGAGGAGCTCGGCATCGGCTTCACCGGCTACGGCGAAGAAGCGTCCGACGACGCGCCGCTGCTGCAGGGACTCACGTTTCCGTCGACGACTCCGCCGCCGCGCGCGTTGCCGTGCGACAAGCTGCTGCTCGATCGCGTGGGCCGCGCGTTGCGAGCGCAGTCGGATGAGATCGTCATTACCGACGACGACGTCGAACGCATGTCGTTGTCATCTCCGCTGCCGTTGCCCGATACGTTTGCTGCGATCGCGAGCGTCGGCAAACGCGACGTCGTGCTGCACACAGTCCTCGGGCCATCCGGCGTGCGTTT
>DATKFO010000164.1:0-2443 GCA_035544355.1 Thermoanaerobaculia bacterium | reverse complement strand
GTCCGGCCGCGTCGCCGGTCGTGTATTCGAACGTGAGGTAGACCTCTTTGCCGGTGACGATCGGACTGAGCTCGACGAGCTTCGCGAAGCGCGAGCCGTCAGCGACCTTCTCGCGCATTTCCTCGAACTTGCTGATCGCGTGCGCGACGAACATTCCGGATTCGGCGAGCGAGTTGAAGACGAATCCCGGCGCGCGCGAAACGGATTCGACGAGACAGAGCGCCGATGCACCGCCCGCGAGGCCGATCATCTTCGCGCCGCGTTGATACGACGCGACGAGCGCGCCCTCGGTCGTCGCCATCGGCACGAAAAAATCGCCGTGCGCGTTGACGCCGTTGACGCGCAGCGGTCCGATCACGCCGAGGGGAATGCGCGCGAAGCCGACGAGTCCCTCGATGTTCGCGCGCAAATCCTCGGGCGCGATCTCCTCGCCATTGCCGGTCAGCTGATCGATCGCGAATCCGCGCTCGCGCAAAAACGCGCGCCGCTGTTCCATCGCATCGCGCGAATACTCATCCTTCGCAGGCACGCTCGGCGGCAACGGATCGTGCCGCGGTAACAGATCGCGAGCGCGCTCAGCAGCAGGACGTCCCGCGAGGATGCCTTCGAGGATGTCGCGAAGACGGGGATTCACGGAGCGAGAATAACGGTTTCGATCGGTGATGACGAAACGTCCACGAGTGCGCGATGTGCTCCGCCGCGGCCTGAAGCGACGCTGCCCGCGATGCGGCGAAGGGCCGCTGTTCGTGCGCGGCATCCGCGTGCACGAGCGCTGCTCCGCGTGCGGACTGCACTTTCAGCGCAACCACGGCGACACGTGGATCTGGGTGATCCTGCTCGACCGCCTGCCGATCGCCGCCGCGATCGTCGCGATCTACTTCGGCTTCAGCATCACGACGTGGGCACACGCGCTGGGGTTCGTGATCGCGCTACTCGTGCCGCTGATCGCAACCGTGCGCGAACGGCAAGGCCTCGCGATCGCGCTGGATTTTCTGACGCGCGTATATTTACCGGATCCCTCGGATGAGATTCACGCGGCGTAGGTCACACGCGCTTTTCGAGCTCGCGACAGAACTTGTCGAATGATCGCGAACGCGATCGGCACATTTGCAAGTCCATTGCTTGCGTGAGCTTCACTTGGTCGACCACTTCGGAATACCTACCTTGCATCCATCGACGTACCGCGCCTTTCTGCTGACCCGCCGCCTCGGGATCGAGCGCGGGCGGTGTGATCTTGAGATCGAAGAACGCGGTCAACGATTCAGCGGCGGCAGCGAACCACGTTTCGAACTCGTGATTGGCGAGAACAATCGTAACGTCGAGATGCGCGCGCTCTTTTCGGACGATACCGATGAGCCTTGGCACGAGCACGCAGGGCAGATCTTCATCGGCGTCGAAGAGCAAGAGAATCAGTCGGCGATCCGTGGAAGCAATCTCGGATAACCTCATCGATGCGTAGTCGATTGCTTTCAAAAGGCCGTCGCGCTGAACCAGATTCGCACGCGGTTGACGGATCGGCCGGAGAACGTTGACGAACTCGCACGATAGCAACTCTGTCCAGACGCGAGTGATCAGCGTGCGAATCGCGGAATTCTCCTCACCATGGCCTTCGACGATCGCCGCAACAATCAATCTGCTCATTCCGACGCCGACTGCGGCTGCAACTGATCCATCCTGAGCAGATCGCCGGGAGTGTAAAGATGCCGGCGGATCGCTTCGCGACTTGTCTCATCGACTTCGGCGATGACGGTTGCACCTTTGCGGAATTCTGTGACGAGTAGAGTGTCAGAGAGCAAGTCGACCTGGTCCAGAACGTCCGGGCTGTGACTTGTCACAATGATCTGAGTCTTCGTCGCACTTGCCTCGTGCAGGGCATCCATGAGCGCTGCAACGGCTTCAGGATGCAAGGCGATTTCCGGTTCTTCGATGGCGCTGAGGGTTGCGATCGCGCGCGTACCATTCGCTTGGCCAGCGGCGATCAAGACACCCAGAGCACGTAGAGTTCCGTCGGACATGCGGGAAGCTTCGAACTGCAGCTCTCCCCCGGGGAAACCTTGGTGGAAACGAAGGCCTTCCTTTGTTCCGACGCGCACACGACGAACCCTGTTAAGCTCGGGAACGATCACCGCCAGAAAGCTCGTCAATCGCTTGGTGAGGTCAGGATTCGATCTTTCGAGTTGTCCCCAGACGCTTGAGATGTTCGAGCCGCTCTCTTCAAGCACTTCTCCCTCATGTGGATCCTGAGGTTCGCGCATGACATCCGGGTTGAGGTGATAAAAGCGCATTGCGGTAAGGGCATCGAAGGCTCCGCGAAAATCATCGCTTCCTGAAAGTGCCACCAGTGCCAGCCGATCATGAAGTATGGATGGAACGATCTCCGAGCTCTCACCTGCGATTCTGACTTTGAGACTCGTGCCGCGGCGCGCGTAGCCCGCGAGGAACT
>DATKFO010000163.1:0-2855 GCA_035544355.1 Thermoanaerobaculia bacterium | reverse complement strand
CGACGCGCGCGCCGCGCTCGAGCAGAAGTTTGACGACGTCGTATTGCCCTTTGCACGACGCAGCGATGAGTGGATTACCATCGCCGAGCGTCGGCAGATTCGGATCGGCGCCGTGATCGAGCAAAAATTCGCAAGCCTCGAGATGTCCGTGCCGCGCCGAGATCAGCAGCGCGCTGTCGTCGCCGTCGTACGACTTGTTCACATCGACGCCCAGCTCGAGCATCTCGCGCATGCGACGAATGCTCCCGAGCTCCGCGGCGCGAATCATTTCGTCCGCGTAGATGCCGCGTGCTTCGAGCGCGCCTTCGATGCCGCCCACGACTCCGTCCTCGATCGCGTCGTTGTTCTGGATCGCTGCGTCGACGAGTTGCACCGAGCCGAAGATGCCGACAAACGCCGCCATGACGACGACCATCGTGATGCTCGCGACACGACCGTACGGACCGCGGCGCTGTGCGGGATCGAGAATCGCGCGCACGCGTTCGGTCAAACGCGTCGGCGATGCCATCGCAAGCGCAGGCACGCGACGCCGGTGCACGATCGAGCGCGCGAGCGTCACGAGTTGCTCCGCATACGTCGCGGGCGCGAACGCACGCACGACGGCATCATCACAACTGCGCTCGGCCTCGACACAAAAACGCCGCCACGCAATCCACACGAGCGGATGCGGCCACCAGAGCGCGCACGCAACGCGCGCGAAGAGTTGCAACACCCAATCATCGCGGCGCACGTGTTCGAGCTCGTGCCGCAGCGCGCGACGCAACGCATCGTCGTCCCATTCACGCGCGGCCGGCGGAAGGAGAATGGTCTGCCGCCGGAATCCAAACGTCATCGGAACCGCAACGCTCTCCGCAATCACAACGAGCACCGCGCGGCGGATCCCATGCGCGCAACCCACCTCGGTCGCGAGGCGAGTGCCATCGAGCCAGACCTCGCCGCGCGACGCGAGGCGGCGGAGGCGCACGACGCCGGTGGCGAGCGAAGCGAGCAGGAGGAGGACGCTCGCGAAATAGAGCTCTCGCAATGAAGGAAGCCACAATCGGTCATCCCGAGCAAAGTCGACGGATCTGGGCGCGGCGGGTGCCGCGGCGACAGGCTCGCGCACGATGCTCGGCACGACATCCGGCGCCGTCACCTTCACCGCCGGCATCACCCGCGGCGCGACCGGCAACAACAACAGCACCGCGAACAACGCCGCATACACCGCGTGCCGCAACGACGCGCGTGCGCGCCGCGCAAACGCGCAAATCGCGAGCGCGAGAAGAATCGCAACCGTGCCCTTCACCGCGAGCAAAATCATGAGCGCTTCCTCCGCTCGATCTCTTCGGACAACCGATCGAGCTCATCGTCGGACCACTTCTCTTCATGCAGCAGCGCAGTCACAACCTGCCCCGCCGAGCCCTCGAAGAAAACATCGACGAGCCGTTTGAGCGCGGAGCGGCGCGCCGCCGAGCGCGGCGTCGTCGGCAGATACACGTACCGCAATCCTTTTTCCTTGTGCTTGAGCGCGCCCTTCGCTTCGAGGCGCGCGAGCATCGCGCGCACGGCGGACCCGGTCGGCGGCTCGCTCAATTTCTCGCGGATCTCCTCGGCCGATGCTTCATTGCCGAGGGCGAAGAGAACGTCGAGGATCTCGCGCTCTCGCCGGGACAGCTTTCGTGTGCTCATGCTATGAATGTAGCGTACTGCTACATTTGTAGCAAGTGAACGTCGCGTTACAAATCACTCCGCCTTCGCGTCGCCCGGCTCGTAGCGCCACTCCGTCTTCGTCCGCGCGCCTTCCGCGAACTGCGTGTCGACGTACTCCTCGAACTCGATGTGGCGATCGAGCACTCCGGTTTCGACCATCAGTTTCACGATGACCTCGAAGTGGGCTTTGACCGGCGAGAGCGGCTGGTACTGCACCCGATCGAGCGGTTTTGTCAGCGCCCACGTCAGCAGCTTTGGGTTCTGGCGATAGTAGAAACGTCCGACGAAATCGGCAGCGTGCAGGCGTCGTGGGAGGCGTTTCTCCTTGTTGTCGAGCCACAGGCCCGAGCGCGCGATGCCATCGACGAGCACCTGCACGGCATCAGGACGCTGATCGATCATGTCCTGCCGCACGACGAGCACGCACGAGGTGAAATCCGGCCAGTACTGGCGCGCATGGAAGAGCACGCGGCCGTAGCCGCCCATCTCCGCCTGCGACGGAAACGGCTCGCCCATCGAGAACGCGTCGACCGCACCGGCGGCGAGCGCACCCGCCACGTCGGGCGGAGCCATCTCCACCATGTGGACATCCTTCGCGGTCATCCCGTTCGCGGCAAGCGCACGGAAGACGATCAGCCGCTCATCGGAAAAGCGGCTCGGAATGGCGATGACTTTGCCGCGCAAATCGCGGACGGAGTGCACCGGCCCGTCCTTGCGGACGACGACCGCGCTGCCGTAGCGATGTCCGAGGTAGACGATCTTGATCGGTACGCCCTGAGCCCGCAGGGCGATTGCCATCGGTGCGACCATGAAAGCGGCCTGCATCTTGTTCGAGATGAGCGCTTCCTTGATCTCCGGAAACCCCTGGAACATCCGTGGGATGAACAGATGTCCCGACTGCGAGTAGGCGGAGATGTAGTCGGTGACCGGGCAAGCGAGATGTCACGTCACCGGGATATAGGCGACATTGAGCTTCCGCTTGTCCATCGGCAGCCGATCGTTCATCAGCACCTTCCAGTCGACATTGAGCGAGAGATGCGCCGCGGTAATCGCGACGATCCACACGCCGATGGCGACGAAGACTTTACGGACGTCGTTCATCTGTTCATCACCTCCTTCATCCGAAGTGAGCTATGCACGGAGTTACGGTGTTCCGGATGGGAAGC